>JABJAS010000294.1 GCA_018666055.1 Halieaceae bacterium
AAGCAGGCAGTCGCGCCGCCGTCGCCCTGAGAATCAGCCTAGAAGAACTGCGCGCCAAACCTGCTGAGCACTATGAAAGCGAGGCGCATGGCGTAGTCTCGCTGTTGTCCGATGTGCCCGACTTATGGGACGTCAAAATGGATTCAAGTCCCCACGACTGCGGCGCCTCACGCTTTCGTCCCGAAGGCGCTCACGAGCCGATCATCGATTTTGTTAAAACCGTGACTGATCGCCCCGTCGTCGGGGTGGGACGCTTCACCTCTCCCGATACGATGGTTTCACAGATCCGCCGCGGCGTACTGGATTTCATTGGTGGCGCGCGGGCCGGCATTGCCGACCCGTTTTTACCGACCAAAATTAGAGAAGGCCGCAGTGACGATATTCGAGAATGCATCGGCTGCAATATTTGCATTGCCAGCTGGCACGACGGCGTGCCGGTGCGCTGCACGCAAAATGCGACTGCCGGCGAGGAATGGCGTCGTGGATGGCACCCAGAGCATTTTACAAAAACCGATAAGCCCAGCAGTGTACTGATCGTTGGCGGCGGCCCCAGCGGGCTTGAAGCCGCCTTAGTTGCGGCGCGACAGGGATTTGACGTGACCATCGCCGAACGCGATGCCGATTGGGGTGGTCGCGTGCTCAAGGAAAGCCAGCTGCCAGGCATGGCGTCGTGGCGTCGCGTGCGGGATTATCGCGTGTGGGCGTTATCACAAATGGGCAACGTCTCGATGTTCACCAATAGTGAACTCGACCCTGACGCCATTCAGAATTTCGGTGCTGACCATATCGCCTTAGCCACTGGAGCGCACTGGACCCGACACCTCTACTCCGCGTTGGAGATTCCGATTACACCCCTGACCATGCCGCAGGTCTTCACACCGGATGATGTCTTCGCCGGCAACGTGACGGGCGATCGCTTGCTAGTGTTCGATTTTGACCATTACTACTTAGGTGGCGTGATCGCCGAGCATCTTGCTATCGGTGGAAAACAGGTCACTTACGCGACCCCTGCTGGCCATGCATCGGCGTGGACCTTCATGACCAATGAACTGCCCTTCGTCTACCAAGCATTAGCCAGAGAAGACGTGGCAATTCACACCACCACTAATCTAATCAGCTTTGATGGGACGCACGCTACCGTGGCCAACCTATTCAATCAAACCGCTCTCGAATTGGCGGTCGACGGCATCGTGATCGTGGGTCATCGTGCGCCGAACGACGCGCTCTATGAGGCGTTAATCACGAGTACCGAATCCAGTACAAATGAATCGTCTGTGAGCTTAGTGGGCGACGCTCAAGCGCCCGGCGCGATCGTACACGCTGTGCATAGTGGCCACACCTTTGCGCGCGGTCTTGTTCATGACGAGACAAGCTACCTTCGCGATGAACCGATCGTACCAGCCACGCCGCAAATCGTGTTTCCGCGCTGACGCCACCGACGAAAAGGACACAGAGGTAGGATGCTCGACTCGCTTGAAAAAACGTTGCCACGCGACAGCTACTTAGGTGACGCCGCTTTTCAAAAGGAGTGGCGTGCCATCTTCGAGCAGAGCTGGGTGTGTATTGGGCGTGCGAGCGCGTTACCTGAGCCTGGCGACTACCTCGCCCTGCGCTTGCAGAACCAATCAATCGTCGTCGTGCGCGGCGAAGAAAGCGATTTACTGGCTTTTTATAACGTCTGTCGACACCGCGGCACCGAATTAGTACCCCTCACCCAACCCGGCCCCATCACAGGGCGATTCAACCGGAGTATTGTGTGCCCGTATCATGCTTGGAGCTATCATCTCGATGGCCGTTTGCGGGGAACACCCCACCTGAATGTGGACACCACCGGCGTCACCTTGCACACCCTTCCACTCGCTGAATGGGGCGGCTTTCTTTTTGTCCACCTAGGCGACGCCACTGATACACCGCTCATACCTACACTGGGAGAGGGCGTAGACCGCTTGTCACGATACCCTCTCAGCGACCTGACAGTGGGCGATGCGATCACCTACGACGTTGCCGCCAATTGGAAAGTCATCCTTGAGAACTATAACGAGTGCTATCACTGTGGCCCGGTGCATCCAGAACTCTGTGAGCTTGTTCCCGCTTTCAAACAAAGCGGTGGCAGTGAGCTCAACTGGGATAACGGCGTCCCACATCGCGATGGCGCCAATACGTTTACCGTCTCTGGCAACACCACTCGATCTCCTTTTCCGGGTCTCAGTGAGGGCGAAAAGACACACCACAAAGGGGAACTGTTTTACCCAAACCTAATGCTGAGTCTCTCGATGGATCATGTTGCGGCGTTCACTTTGTTGCCCCAAAGCGCCTCTCGCACGCTGATTCAGTGTGAGTTTCTGTTTCACCCTGACGAGCTCTACAAACCTCATTTTGATAGCAGCGATGCGGTTCAATTTTGGGACAAGGTCAATCAGCAAGACTGGGCTATTTGCGAAAGCGTACAGCGCGGCATGCAGAACACCGTCTTTCAACACGGGTATTACGGACCAATGGAAGACGAAAGCTTGGACATCCGAGACTATGTCAGTCGCAAATTAAGCGAGCTGGGAGAGTGACCTCGATACCGCGAACGAGACGATTCAATCCGCCATCACTGATTAAGGCCTTTCCATTGTGAGCACGCTTCTCATCCCCACTCGTTGGCGGCTATTCAGCATCCTATTTCTGCTCAGTTTTCTCTCTTATCTGATGCGGCAAAACATTCACGTCGCGGGCGAATTCATGATGCCAGAACTCGGCATCAGTGAAATTGAAATGGGGTGGATCTACGCCGCCTTCATTTGGGGTTATGCCCTGTGCCAGCTACCCGGCGGCATACTAGGCAAGCGCCTTGGGCCAAGACTTGCCCTCACCAGTATCGGGCTGGTTTGGGTCATCACAACAGCGCTAACGGGTTGGCTTCCTGCCCATATATTTACAACCGGCAGCGGCATCATTGCCTCGTTATTGATCGTACGATTTTTAGTGGGGGTGGCTCATGCACCGATCTATCCCATCCAAGCTGCCGTCGT
>JABJAS010000034.1 GCA_018666055.1 Halieaceae bacterium
CCTCGGGACGCTCCTCAGGTAAAGACAATGCCATTTCAGCCAAGTCTGGGTAGCGATCGCGAACTTGAATGTTAAAATCTAGGCCATTCAATAAACCTTGAACGAGTAAGCGGTCATCGGCATTCCTGATGATAAAATCCCGAAAGACAGTCCCGTGCATAGTTGCTAACACCTGCTCGCGTAATCCTGCCTCTGACTGTTGGGCGTCGCAAAGGGCGGCGGCGGCGGGTACGGAGCCCGATAACAATAACGACGCCCTTCTCAGCGTTACTTCGCGATTTTCTGCCGCCGTCCCACGCCAAAACCCTACTCCCTCTTCGCCACTGGCCGGTAGTTGCCCTAACAGTCCCAGATAGGTCTGCAGTGACTGATAAAGTGAACTGGCGGGAGTGAGCACGGTGCCGCCACCATGGTCTCGCTGACCAATTACCTTAGCCAGGACCCAGTGGCCATCTATGGTATCGGTGGTGCCTGTATCCGCGCCATTTTCTTTATGACTGGTTGAATCTAACCGCGTTGCGTTAATCCCGAAAGAAGCGGCCAATGCCGCAAATTCTGCCGAACCACTAAAACCATCGATCACATCAGCTCGCGTATTCCCTTGCTGCAATGCGGTCAACCACCCCTGTTTGCCTCCGGCATCCGAATCTCTATTGAAAAATGCACGATAGACAGTTTCGACAAATTCATCGTCATCCGTATTTTGGTTGCTGTATTCGGCCGAGAGAAAAAAGGCGCCGGCCACATCTCCACCTGACATAGTGCGGCCTGTCAGAGCGCCCACCCAGCCATCGAGGCCTGCCTGATCAGAGGGCCTACCCAGTACCAGCACGTAAAAACGCTCGACGAAGGCGATGACCTCAGCATCGAGATCAGGATCGAGTTCCTCCGCAGGGCCCAAAAACCCCACAAAAGCCTCATGGTTGGTTTGTGCGTCATCACCAAAGACCAGCCGTGCACCGGCTTGTGGAGCTGCGCCTCCACTTTTATGGCAAACCAAGCACTGAGCGGTCACACCAGCATTCACCTCATCTTCGAAAAAGCTGAGCGCTTCACTGATGTCCTTGCTGGTTGTATTTGATAGCGACGCTGCTCGCGTTGTCGCGCACGATGTTGGCACTGAATCTTGCGCCCACGCAGTCGTCACCGGAACGCCGATAGCCACCATTGCCATGAAGCCGTGCAATGCCAACCTGACAGCCCGTCGCATGAGTTGCTTGGGAGCAAGCGCGTTCACACCGAACAAACCTAACAGGTAGGGCCTGACTTCCCAAAACTCACTACACGGGAAAGCAGTGGTGGCGCACTCGCTTGACCGGCTACTGGTATCCATTCATCAGCTCCCACATTCCATTGTTTGCCAAAGTTGGCACTGTGTTGTCCTTGACGGGTTGATTATCCGGAGCGCATACACTGCGTGCTTAACCAATCCTGCCAATCACTTAACCCAACGCGCCACTTTTTATGTTTAAGCGTATATTTGCCGCTCTCATTAGCCTAGTGCTGAGACTCATTGTGAAGCCTAGAGAAATTGCAATATGCAACTTTTTAATGCATATTGCAAATATCGCTAGCCTCGTTTTAATCGCACCGCTGGTGCAAGCCTCGATGTTGGGACTCTAGCCAGCTTGCTCCGTTAAACCCTTTTGTTTTGTATAGACCAAGGCGAGACGCCGCTTTTGCCTGCAAGACGCCGCAAACGACACAAAAATTTACGACGTCAACGCTCTAGTGGATCTGTTCGGACTTGCTAGCAGCGGTCGCTACGAGGGGTCTGTCGCGTTGATTGGATGCATTGAGTACCAGCGCGTTATCGATGGTATTTTCTCTAGTCTGCGCGGTAGGGACCGGGGCACTCCCTAACTGCTCCGCCTGATAGCTGCCGACGGAAAGCAGCGGCTCAACACCACGCTTAAGTCCGCGAGCAGCAGCGAGCTGCTGTCACCCAGCGGCAAAAAGCCAATAACCGCTGAGGCGACAGCTCCCATTGCAGACGCGAGGGATTTAGAATCCCGCCCTCTACACCGAGGTTTAATCAGGAATAGTCGAGCGTTAACTTATTGCGATGACCTCGGAAAAACCAGTCAAGGTCGATACTGCGCTCTTGATTGCAATTTCAAGTGAC
>JABJAS010000295.1 GCA_018666055.1 Halieaceae bacterium
CAACTCTTTCAGGTCAAGGGATGACTCTGTGAGGAATTGGTCAAGCGTCTCGTTGAGGAGTCCAGGAAAAACGTCGTTTTCATAGACTCGGAAAAAATTACGTCGGAATAATTGGCTCTCTACCGAGCGCCGCTGTCGATGCTCATCTCCATGCAGAGTGACCAGCACCTTGTCCATTAAAATCTTGCCATCGTCGTAGAGCGACTGTTTTAAATCGTTGAGGCGCAGCGCGTGTTCGACATCGTAATAGTGACTGACGCGGTGGATTTCCATGAGGTTTTCTCCCGGGGGTTGCGGTCGACTATGCAGTGCGGTGAACGCTCGGCTCGACGCAAGAGTGTATACAATAGACCAAAAAGTGTACACACTTTGCCGAGCTGCAAGAAGGCGACGTGATGCCGGCAGTCCGACTTTAACAATTGCCACAGCAGTGTCATATTGAGGGCAGAAAAACACAGAGAGGGCCGTATGAAGCTGACAGTGAACGGGACAGAGGTGGACATTGCGAGTGAGGGCGATACGCCGCTTTTGTGGGTGTTGCGCGACGAACTCGATCTGGTCGGCACCAAGTATGGTTGTGGCATGGCGCAATGCGGCGCCTGTACCGTCCATTTAGCAGGCCAACCCATCCGTTCTTGTGTCACGCCGGTCTCTGCAGCGGCGGGTAAGGCGGTCGACACCATCGAGGGGCAAGCCGATGGAACGGGTTTAACGGCGGTGCAGCGCGCCTGGCTGGAGACAGATGTGGCGCAATGCGGTTACTGCCAATCAGGTCAGATTATGGTGGCCACTGCGCTACTAAGGGAGAACCCTGCGCCGACAGATGAGCAGATCGATACCGCTATGGCGGGCAATGTGTGTCGATGCGGCACGTATCCGCGCATTCGCAAAGCCGTGCATTTAGCGGCCAAGTTGATCGCATCGGAGGCGGTGGTATGAGTCATTCACCAATGAATGTGGGGCTCAGCAGACGGCAGTTTGTGCAAGCTGGCGGCGCTTTGTTGTTTGCCGCGGAGTGTCCCATCACGTTTGCGACTAAGGCCAATGCGGCGGGTGGCGGTTCGATGATGAACAGCTTTGTTCGCATAGACCCCAACAACATCATTACCATGCTGGCGAATCACTCAGAATTTGGCAACGGCGCCTATACGGTGATGACGATGATGTTGGCTGAGGAGCTTGATGTCGACTATCGCGCTATTCAGATCGAAGCAGCGCCGACATCTCCCGATTACTATTCACCCTTGTTTAGGGAATACCTGACGGCGGGTTCCGTCACCACTGGGAGTACCTGGTTGCCGATGCGAACCGCCGGCGCTAAGGCGCGCGCGATGCTCATTGAGGCGGCGGCTCAGGTTTGGGGTGTACCGCAGGCTGAGCTCAGCACTGAGGCCGGGGAGGTGTATCACTCCTTAACGGGGCAACGCACACCCTATGGGCAGTTACTCGAGTCGATTCATCGTTTGAAAATTATGCCGCCGGATACCGTGTCGCTCAAAGATCCCAGTGACTTTAAAGTGCTCGGCAAGCCCGCGAAGCGTCATGAAGGTGCTGCCAAGGTCGATGGTAGTGCGCAGTTTGGTATCGACTTGAAGCTGCCCGGTATGCTGCACGGCGCGATTGCGAGACCACCGGTGCACGGTGGTCGTGTGATCTCTTTCGATGCGACCGCCGCTTTGAAAATGCCGGGTGTCGTCAAGGTGAAGGCGATTAACGCGGGTGTGGTGGTGCAGGCCAAAAGCTACTGGCAGGCGCAGAAAGCCCGCGGCGAGCTCACGATTACTTGGGACAGGGGCGACAATGATGGCGTCTCCAGCGAACAGTTTTATAGCGACTATCGCGCGCTGGCGGAGCAGCCGGGGATGTTGGCTGAGGATATTGGCGACGCCAAGGGTGCTTTGGCCGGCGCAGACCGCGTGATTGAGTCGGTTTATGAAATGCCCTTATTGGCACATGCGACGCTAGAGCCCCTGAATTGTATTGCGCAGGTCTCTGAGGACGCTTGTACCATCTGGAGCGGCACGCAGTACCAGTCGAATGATCAAGAGGTGATTTCACGTTTTCTGGGGATTCCACAGGAGAACGTTACGGTTCACCGTCCGTTGATGGGGGGGAGTTTTGGACGCCGCTCCAGCAAAAAAGCGGACTTTACGGTCGAAGCGGTTGAAGCGGCAATGGGTGAGGACGTGCCGGTAAAAATCATCTGGTCTCGAGAGGAAGATATTCGCAGCGGTCATTATCGTCCGCTCTTTGTTCACAAGATGCGCGGGTCGCTGGATGCCTCGGGCATGCCCGAGGCTTGGCACCAAGTGGCCGTTGGCCAATCGCTGATGCAGGGGAGTAAGCACGACCCTGCTTACATGGTACGCGGAATCGATATTTACTCTCTGGATGGCTGTCTTCAGGCACCTTTTGGCGTGTTCCCTTATGGGACCTCTTACCAGATCCCGAATCATCGCGTGGAAAG
>JABJAS010000035.1 GCA_018666055.1 Halieaceae bacterium
CCTCGTGCATCACCCAGTCACGTCCATTACGGACATCGCCGCGAAACCATTTCTTTCCGCTTGAATCAGTCCACTGATCAGCAGCAAATCCGCGTTGCGCTTGCAGTTGCGATCCCAAAATCTGCTTGATAACTCGGGAGCCTTGCCTCACCTGAATTTCCTTAACGACGAGGTCTGCATTGGTCCGTTCACCATCAGTGCTCTGATAGGAGCTTCGGGTCATATCCTGCAGACGGAACACCGCAGGCCCACCAACCATTGCCACGGCTAATTCAACCTCGTGATTTTGCATGCCGGTGCCGCTCTGCGCCCTGCCCGGCAGAAGCCCTTGCGCATCAGCCAATTTTCCAGGCACCGTTGTGCGGCTGACTTCAGTGAAGAAATGTCGCTGCTTTAAGGGGCGATTAAAATCCTCAATCACAATTTGGCACGCAAGTTCACTAGCCATGGCCTCGGTCAAGTTTGACATCAACGGCGTTATTTCCCGGTTACGCTCGGTAACGGTGGCGCCGTCGATACCGCCATAAAAAGCACTGAATTCTGCACGAAAGCCAGTCAGCGCAGTTTGCATCGAAAAATGATGTGCTTGATGGCTGTTTTGCTGCCAAGTTCGGCCAAACACGGCGATGTTTTTTCGATCCAACTCTTCTGGACCTAACAGCCGACCGCGGCCAACTGTCTCTAATTCGGCTCCCCGTGCAGTGACGAGTTCGACATCCGTCGCGAGAGAGTGACGGTACCAGTTGGACATCACCATATCGGCAAAAAGCGATTTGGCGTTGAACTGCGAAGCCTCAAATCGTGCCGCTAGCGAACCTATCAGCGCCTCCTGTGCAGTAAAGGCTCGAAGGTGCTGTCCGTAGTCGGGGGCGTTATTGTTTTCCGGTGCAATCAAAGGGTCTGTGCCGTATATGGCTGGCCACCAGAACCTTACGGTAGCGGCGGCGAACCGCGGATCGCTCGCTATCTGCTGACCCAGCCACTGCAGGCTGTCATTCTGCCCCCCAGCGACAGTGCCATCGAATCCGGGTTTACGCATGTCTCGATACCAGGTGTCGCCCTCAAAATAACCCGTTGAGCCTCGCTCGCCGCCGTACTCTTCAGGGCGCTTATAAGCATCGGGTAACGAATCTTGGCCCCCGTACTGGTCCAAATAGTGTCCGAAATCACCAAAGCTTTGATACGCCCCTGCTACGGGGTCGAGCCGCTGGTGACATATGGTGCAGGCGCTGTTGTTCATCGTGGGATTATTGGTGTCTGCCAGTGCAACAGGATCGGTTGTTCTCGGCGCCGATTTTTCAATATCGACCCCTAAAAAGTGATAATAGGTCCATCTCGCTCGAGCTCGATTGCGATTGGTGTCGGTAGAGGGATAGCGAGCTAGCCACGCTTGCGTAGAAAGCACGCCAGCGTGAGGCCATTCTTGATATTCACTAAAGTCTGTAACGTATCCCTCTTCACGAGTTCTGAACTCTCGATCATGAGGGATATGCCCGTCGTTGTAACCGGGCTTAAAATCGCTGTATTCGCTGCGATCATAAAAGCCTGAGGCATCACTGAAGTCGTGACTGAAACCGGTATCAGAACGATACGCCACATCACTGAACGCGTTCACCATGGTGTGGCCAGCGGTGACAACCTGTTGGTAAGACAGATCGTTCATGACCACATAGGCAATCAGCTCGAGTGGCTCGCGTGTAACCGCCCAACGGAAAGCCATTTCAGCATCCCATCGTGTCAGGTAGGGCTTATCGTGATAATCCTCATACTCTTCGGGTCGCTCCTCCGGCAGCGTCATCATCAGCTCTGCAAGCGCTGGATAACGGCCTCTGGGGTCAATACTAAAGTCTAGTCCGTTCAATAAACCGTCGACCAGTAATCGGTCATTGGCACCTCGGACGACAAAATCACGAAAGCCTATACCGCTCATCGCGGCTGTGACTTCCTCACGCAACCCCGCCTCGGATTCAATGGCATTGCTCAGTGACGCGGCACTCGGTAGTTGTCCAGCCAGCAACAAGACGGCTCTTCTCAGCGTGATGTCCCGGGGCTCGGCGGCTGTGCCCTCCCAGAACGCATCATCACTTTGCTCACTCTCTGTCAGAGCGTCTAGCATCGTCAAATACTGCTGTAGCGCCAAATAGGTCGGGGAGCTCGGGGTCAGCACTGCGCCACCGCCGTGGCCCTTTTGGCCGGCGACTTTCGCTAAAACCCAATCGCCGCCAGTGTCGTCAAGCGCTAAAAAGCCAGTAAACGCCTGATGGTTAGCCAGCGCGTCAGTACTGAGCACCAATCTAGCACCAGACTGCGACGCGACCGCCCCTTTGCGGTGGCAGGCCAGGCAGGCGCTCTGCAAGCCATCATCCACTTCGTTTTGATAGAAAGTTTGTGGGGCTGTCGACTGAACTGATTCTTGAGCTGCCAAAACACGGTTGGGCGAGTCATCGCTATTGTCAGGTATCAACTCAGGCCAACTCGAAGCGGGCGCTGAGACGGCTAGGCACACCACTACCAGCCAGTGATTCATGATGACTGGGGCTTTGCGCTTTATCCTGAATATTGTCTGCCAATGCATTACTGCCTCCATCCTTGGAGTTTAACGACACGCCAAGTAGTAGACCACAAAAAGGCGTCATTTAATTCCGCTACTTCGGTTATTTTGACACGCTCTGCTCAGCTCGGATCCTAAGACCCTCCCCCCAGTCAGCAAGGCTTAAGGGGGGCATGCCGGCATCTGCGCTCTCCTCTGCCTCAGTAACAAACCAGAGTGTTGTCTGTGTCTCAGCGTGACGACCAGTATCCTCGATTACGTTCATACTGCTTGACAGAACCCGCCAATGGCTTGGCTTGATAGGCCAAAAACGCGCATCAAACCGTGGGCCCTGATTGCGTCGTCCAAACGCGCCCCGGAACAGACTGACCGCTGACACGCTATAACGCTCACTGCAGCGCCTAGCGAATCTCGACAATCTCAAAACCCTGCTCAGCCGTTCGCCATTTAAGCAGGAGGTCCAGAATGGCGCCATCCACAGTTGCATCGACAATCGATATTTGATCCGCCTCAACCATGCAGCTGGCGTTGTTTAAATTGACCGCGTCATCACCGGTAATAAAGGACGAATCAAAGCGGACCACCTCAAACGTAGCAGAGCTCTCTTGAGTCGCGCCATCAGGGGTGTAGGCTACCGCTGTGATCGTATGCGGCCCCGCCTCCAAAGCGCTGTAATTAAATGCCGATGAAAACCCGGAGTAGTTGGAATTAGGGACGTCAGGGAACGCACCCCCAACGTCCCCCCTCGCGCCGCCATAAGGCGCGTCAGAGAAAACGACACCATCGATCAGGATAGTCACTTTGGCGATGCCGCCTGTTGCCACTGCCCAGCCTCGGAGATTGCCCACACCTGTATGCGCCTTATTCGCCAAAGGTTCTTCCAAAGAAACACGGAATATCGCATCGTTTGCCGGTTCATCCGGTGGATTGAGCAGCTCCACGTAACTTTCAAAGGAGTCGTAATTCGACGACCCCGGAACGATCACACGCCCGCCCCCGTGCCCAAGGGCGCCGGTAATTTTTGACAACACTCGACTCGCTCTCGCGCCCTGAGTCGGGGTATTCACATAGCTGTCAAATGCCATGTGATTGCTGGCAACCGAGCTGGTAAATAGCAAATCAACGCCACTGCTGGCCGCCTGGCCGCCGGTGCGATGGCAGACAATACACTTGTCTTGGACTAATGCCTCAACGTTAGCCGCATAGTAATCCTGTGCTTCATCAGCGAATACTGGGGCGCCAGCACTCAGCAGGCCCGCTTGAATGCACACTCCTAACCAATTAGGCAACAACCGATCCATTAATCTCTCCTCCTTTACGCAGTGATGCGGTTTTTCGGTAATCTCGTCTCGCGATAACATCAGTGCAACGCCCAATAAGCTACACTCTCGGGACATGCAGGGGTTATTACGGTAAAAAACGGTGACTCGACTCATGCGGGGTGAAAAAAGTTCCGGGCGTGGCAATACTCGAGGCCACAAACTGAGATGAGAGGGAGCCGATGATGAAACATACACTGTTCACTGCCGGCATCCTGTTGGTTATCCTATTTCAAACCAGCTGTGCACAAATGGAACCTGTTGAGGCGTGGGATCGCGGCTACCTA
>JABJAS010000296.1 GCA_018666055.1 Halieaceae bacterium
CCAGTCTTGTAATTTCGTTGGCGTATTACGGGGGCACTAGCCGATGGCGCTGACCGCTTTATCGGAGGCAATGGCGACCATACTGGGGTCTTGTACGGCGACGCCCGAGGTTGAAGTGGTGCCCCTTGATCAGGCGTTGGGTCGGTTTTGCGCACAGTCGGTCACCGCTGGACTGGCGGTACCACCTGCCGATAACAGTGCGATGGATGGATACGCGGTCTGTAGTCGTGATGTTCCGGCGGTGCTCACTGTGAGTCAGCGGATTCCTGCCGGCTCCGTGCCCCTGCCGCTTGCAGCGGGCACCGCAGCGCGTATTTTCACCGGCGCCGAAATGCCGGAGGGCGCCGATGCGGTGGTGCTGCAGGAAACAGCAGAGGAGACGGAGCAGGGCATTCGCTTGCCGGCCGTGCAAGTGGGGCAGCATATTCGGCGGCGCGGGAATGATATTCAGCCCGAGGACCAGCTGGTTGGTCCAGGACAGTATTTACGACCGCAAGACATCGGCTTGTTAGCATCGGTTGGCGTTGACTGTGTTGCGGTTTTTCGCCCACTGACAGTGGCTATCATGACAACGGGTGATGAACTGCGAGATCCGGGGTCGGGTGATTTGCAACCGGGGCAAATTTTCAATAGCAACCGCTTTAGCCTGGGAGCACAAATTCGTGCACTAGGAATGACGGTGGTGGACCTCGGTAATGTGCCGGATGATCCGGCTCAGATCGGCAGTATGCTCGAGCGTGCGGCCACAGTGGCGGAGTGTATTGTGACTGCGGGTGGGGTCTCGGTAGGGGAAGAAGACCATGTTCGATCGCAGATTGAAGCACGCGGCGACTTGGCGCTGTGGAAATTGGCGATCAAGCCGGGCAAACCTGTGGCATTTGGTACAGTAAAAGAAACGCCTATCTTTGGGCTACCCGGCAACCCCGTGTCAGCATGGATCACGTTTTCCTTGGTCGCCAAGCCCTGGTTGCTGAAGCGCCAAGGCGGATCGCTACGTCCTGCCTTTCGGTTTCCGGTCCGCGCTGCCTTCACCCTAGCGCGCGCAGGTTCACGAGAGGAGTTCTTGCGCGTGTCTCTGACCGGACAAGGCGAAACGATGCGCGCCAACGCGCTGACCAACCAGAGTTCCGGCGTGCTGAGCGGTCTCAGTGAAGCCGATGCGGTGGCGGTGATTCCCGCGGGGACAACGGTGGCTTCAGGTGATTACTTAGAGGTAATTCCGTTATCCGCGTTGCTGGATGCGGGCGTCGCCTGAGTCAGCTTGCGAAGCGACGAAAGATGAGGGTCGCATTGGTCCCGCCGAAACCAAAGCTATTCGACATGACTTGATCGAGTTGTGCCGCGTCGATCCGTTCACGGGCAATCGGTAACCCTTCGGCACCGGCATCGAGAGACTCAATGTTGGCGGAGGCGGCAATAAAATTGTCGCGCATCATCAACAAAGCATAGATCGCTTCTTGCACGCCCGCAGCGCCCAATGAGTGACCCGATAAGGATTTGGTAGAACCGATAATTGGTGCATCATTGCCAAATGCGGTGCGCAAGGCATTCAGCTCTTGTATATCACCCGCCGGCGTACTGGTGCCATGGGCGTTGATATAGTCAATTTTGCCTTCCAAGCCGTGCATCGCTTGTTGCATACATCGCACGGCGCCTTCTCCCGATGGGGCGACCATGTCATAGCCATCTGATGTGGCACCATAACCCACCAGCTCGGCCAGAATCGGGGCGCCTCGAGCGGTCGCATGCGCTAAGGATTCGAGTACCAACATCCCGCCACCCCCAGCAATCACAAAACCATCTCGATCTGCATCGTAAGCGCGAGAGGCGCGCTCGGGCGTGTCGTTGTATTGGGTTGAAAGGGCGCCCATGGCGTCAAACAATGCGCTCATTGTCCAGTGCAGCTCTTCGCCGCCACCGGCAAACACGACATCTTGCTTGCCCAGCTGAATGAGCTCCATTGCATGTCCGATGCAATGCGCGCTGGTCGAGCAGGCCGAGGAGATCGAGTAGTTGACGCCTTTGATCTGAAAAGGGGTTGCAAGGCAGGCCGATACAGTACTGCCCATAGTTTGGGTCACGCGGTAGGGACCGACACGGCGAATACCGCGGTCACGCAGTATATCGGCAGCCTCAACTTGGCTTGCCGAGGAGGCGCCGCCTGATCCTGCGACGATGCCCGTTCGGGGATTCGACACTTGGGTTTCACTGAGGCCTGCCTGTGCAATCGCTTGTTGCAAGCTGAGATACGCATAGCCTGCCGCGTCACCCATGAACCGCCACTGCTTGCGATCAATATGCTCGGCAAGCTCAATTCGAGGTATCCCCGCAACGTGCGAGCGCATACCCGCATCAATCTGGGCTTGGCAAAGCGCGATTCCAGAGCGGCCTGAATGCAAGGAGTCTCTGACGGCTTCCGCACTGTTACCCAGACAGGAGACGATACCCAACCCTGTTACCACCACACGCTCGAGCATTAGAGGGTATCCGTATTATTAAAGAGGCCGACTCGCAGGTCTGAGGCGGTATAGATGATGTCACCATCGACAGAGACTGAGCCGTCTGCAATGCCCATCACCAATTTTCGCTCGATAACCCGCTTCATTTGAATGTGATAACGCACGAGCGAGTGACTGGGTAGGATTTGCCCAGTGAATTTGACGTCGCCAGAGCCCAGCGCCCGGCCTCTTCCGGGATTACCCCGCCAGCCGAGGAAAAAACCAACGAGTTGCCACATCGCATCCAATCCGAGGCAGCCGGGCATCACCGGGTCTCCGGGGAAATGGCATGCAAAAAACCACAGGTCAGGATGGATATCGAGTTCAGCGATGATCTCTCCTTTGTCATTTGCACCGCCAGATGAGCTGATATGGGTGACGCGGTCCACCATCAACATGTTGTCCATCGGGAGTTGTGCATTACCGGGTCCAAACAATTCTCCCCGTCCGCAGGCGACGAGTTCAGATTTGTCATAGTGCGACTGCTGTTCGAAAGGGGGACGTTCTGACATGGGGAGATTTCCGGCAAGGGTGGGCGCTGGCGGCGGGCAAAGCAAAGTCCGCGGCTCGCGAGCGCTTATTGTAGTGGAAGGGCAACGAGCGATCCAGCGGCCAAATAAGCCCCGCTTTGTGCGTAAAACCCTGACTCAGCGAGGCCAAGGGTTAAAGAAGTGAGTTATTGCAGTCGCGTCTAAGGTGCTGCTTGAAAATATTGGCCCCTCGGAAATACGCTGTCACCTTGCGCGCTTGGTCCGCTATCGGCAGGTGACTCTCATGGTCATTTGAGGCGCTATGGCTGCGCGGGTAAGACGCGTAAACTGGGCATCTTCGTAGGCGTCGAACGCATCAGTGATGCAGAGCACGTGGAAACGAATCTAAATGTTGAACGGATAGGTCGTGTGGTGATGTTGATTCCCGTTTTATTGTCCGGTGGTGTGGGCAGCCGTTTGTGGCCCGTCTCTCGGGCTGCAAGGCCGAAACAGTTCTTGCCACTGAGTGCTGAAGGGTCGATGTTGCAGGAGACCCAGAGACGTCTAGCGGGCTTGAGCTGCGGCAACGCCATTGTGGTCTGTAATGCAGACCATCGGTTTTTAGTGGCTGAGCAGCTGCAGCACGAATCGGAGCAAGCTCCCACGATCATTCTCGAGCCTGCAGGCCGCAACACGGCGCCGGCGATTGCATTGGCCGCGATCCACAGCCGAGAGGTTGACCCAGAGGCATTGCTCTTGGTTTTGCCGGCTGATCATCATGTAACGGATACGGACGCGTTTCAGCGCGCTGTCGAGCAAGCGTCTGAGCGGGCGATGGCCGGGACGCTGATGACATTTGGCGTTGTGCCGTCGCACGCCGAGACAGGCTATGGTTACGTCCGATGTGGTGCCGAATGGCAGGAGGGACTGTTTGAGCTGGCTGAGTTTGTAGAGAAACCGGACCAAGAGACCGCGCAGCAGTATGTCGACTCGGGCACTTATTTCTGGAACAGCGGCATGTTTTTGTTGCGGGCAGATCGCTACTTGGCTGAGCTCGCCGCCCATCAGCCGGAGATGCTGGCCGCCTGCGAGCAGGCAATGAGCAATGCGCAGCGTGATCTAGATTTTATTCGCCCCGACGCGGAAGCCTTTTTGGCGTCGCCGGCCAACAGCATTGATTACGCGGTGATGGAACATACCCAGGCTGGTGGCGTGGCGGCACTGAGTTGCGGTTGGAGTGATGTCGGCGCATGGCCCGCACTGTGGGAGATGGGTTCGGGTGATGACGAGGGCAATGTCACCCAGGGCGATGTGCTCTTGCACGGGGCTAGCAATAATTATGTTCGCAGTGGAAGTCGCTTGGTCACCGGCGTGGGAATCGCAGACCTGGTGATTGTTGAGACGGCCGATGCGGTCATGGTGGGCGCCAAAGATCGGGTGCAAGA
>JABJAS010000297.1 GCA_018666055.1 Halieaceae bacterium
AACAAGGCGTTGATCTCCAGCACCACAATCAAACCCAATGCGGTGTACAAGCCGAGATCCGAGACGGTGCCTGCCGCCTGCGTCGAAATATCGGCTAAGTGCTTAGAACCCAACATACCCAGCAACATTGGCCCAGAAAATAAGGTATTGGTTCGGCTCGCGAGCCCGGCTTTTGCAGCCGCCGCAGGACCATCACCTTCTTTCATGCCCAATACAATCTGCTGATTTGGCCAAATCACCAACCACACATTAAGGAACATAAACGTACCCGCCAGCGCACCCATCCAAATGGCGGGCATAGCGGCCGCAAAGCCTCCGACTTTCTGGAAAAGATAAGCACCGGTCAGGAAAGTCAGCATGGCGCCCCAACGAAACCACCACAAGGCACGTGGCGCCAGCTTGGCCATTGCATCTGATTTGGCACTGGCTTCCGCCTCTTTGAAATATTCAGTCTGAACGAAATTAAAGTAGTACAGCATGCCGATCCAAACGATCCCGGCCAGCACGTGAAAATAACGAAAGAAAAATTCTACATAAGCCATGCGTGCGTCTCCTATTTTTTTGATGACGGCATAAAGCCTGACGTCAGAGCCAAGTATATCGCACCGCGACTCAAAAGCGCGATGGTCGCCTCACTTTATCTTGCCGAAGTCAGCGGATGATTTGCCCGGTTTCGCTGATAGCCATGTCAGAGTCGTCATAACAGCCCGCGCCCCTTAAGTTCCATCAGCAACAATCGGGTGTACTCGGCTTTTTGACGGGCATCGACATGACTGTTATCCGGGAGCTCAAGTGCGGTGAACACATCACTCTCGCGGTAATGCCAACCCCGCAGGTCATATTCAGCGATAAAGCGCTGCCAATAACGCGCAAACGGATAAGCGGCCTCGGCGAGCGTCGCTTGATGACCCGACACGGGCGGCACAAAGAAGATCACGCGCCCTCCCCGCGCCTCGATCTGTTCTACCCACTGCTTGACCGGCGCCAGCGCACGCAGCCAATTGTCCGCTGATGGGGGCGGATGCAGCGCTAAATCCTCAACGAGTCCCACTCGGAACATCTCTGACAAGCCTGTCGCAGAGACACGGTCGAAATTTAAAAACCCTTCCCGTTGAGCTGATAGCGTGTCGTGCGCCAAAAAGGGCGCCGGCGCATCGGTTATCACAGACTTTAACACTGGGAGTGCGCCAAGACGGGGGGTTAGGAAAACCCAGTGGCGCTGCAGCGCATTGAGCAGCCGCCGGTGGACGGCCCAGTTTGGCGTCCAATCCTGCTCAAAATAATGATTCTTGGCTGATTGCGCATCCCAATTACTCTCTGACAGACCCCGCGCATCCACATCGACCAGCAACGTGCCGCTAAACGCTGTGTCATCTGCCAGCGCCTTGAGTGTTGCCATTGGGTAAGCGCCGTTCAGCGCAAGCATCACGGGCTTTGACCCCGGTATGACCTCTCGTACGGTCCGCAAATCAACACCATATAAGGTTCTTGAGGCGCCAATGAACACCACCGCGTCCGAACCATCAGTGCGACCGCGCTCCTGCGCCCATAACTGTGAGGAGTCGATAATGGAAGGCAAATGCCCCTGATCGCGCAAATACCCCTCGTACACCAACACACCACCGAGCCAAATGAAACCGGCGCATAACATCACCGACCAACCTCGCCGTGCCTCAGCGCTGTTAGAACTGAAAGTAAATAAACGCATTGCTCTGCCCAGTCGTGGTAGAAATCAAAAACAGCATCGCCCCCAGCATGCCCCCCAGTAAGGGCCATGGCAGCTGCTCAAGCATCGCTTGTAAAGGCCGATCTCTCGTGATGAGTTGTTGCCCCAGCAAGGCCGCAAAAATAGCCGCCGACCACCAGGCCTCGAAGTCGATGTTCGCGAGATCCGTTAGCGCAAAAGATGAGACGCTAAACATGGTGGTGACCATCGCCACTGCCGAGCCCAAATCGTCGGCACGGAAGAACACCCAGGCCGTCACAACGGCGATTAATGTCATGCACCAACCAAGGGGTTTTATTACGCCCGCGGGCCCTAGCGAGCGCGTGTCGGCAAGTCGCCTCACCCCCCGTTCGAGAAGGAGGAACAAACCATGAAGCAGTCCCCAAACGACAAACGTCCACGCCGCGCCATGCCAAAGCCCGCCCAACAGCATCGTAATCATTAGATTTCTAGCCGTGGTGAACGCGGTCCCCCGATTACCGCCGAGAGAAATATAGAGATAATCCCGCAACCAGCTCGATAACGAAATGTGCCAGCGCCGCCAAAAATCTGAGAACCCTATCGCGGCATAAGGTGATTGGAAGTTGACCGGAAGGCGAAATCCAAGCACTAACGCTGCCCCAATCGCGCAGGTGGTGTAGCCCGCAAAGTCACAGAATATTTGTCCGGTAAACGCGAGGGCGCCCATCCATACCGAGACGCCGACGTCAAAAGTGCTCTGATCAAATTGCGCATTCGCGACCGGTGCGAAAATGCCATCTGCCAAAACAATTTTCTGAAATAGCCCCACTATCATCAGTGCCACGCCCAAGATAAAACGATCGGTCAGGAAGGGACGAGGCGTTTCGATTTGCTCACCCATGGTGGTCCAGCGGACGATGGGGCCCGCCACCAACTGAGGGAAAAAGGCCACATATAGCAAATAGTCGCGCCAAGACGCCGTAGGGCGAATGCCACCCCTGTAGACATCAATGCAATACGACAGCGAATGAAAGATGTAGAAAGAAATGCCAATAGGCAACGCCACAGAAGACTGAAAACCAAATTCGGGTAGACCCATGGATGCCGTCATCGCATTGAGATTGTCGATGAAAAAGTTGGCGTATTTAAAATAACCCAACACCGCAAGATTCATGGTGCAGATGGCGATTAACCATTTTTTGCGGCGTTGTTGAGAAGCGATGCGCCCCATGTGTAGGGCTAATCGCCAATCGATGAGGCTGGTTATCACCAGCAAAGGTAAAAAGTAAGGATTCCAACCAGCGTAAAAGAGATAACTGGCCGCCAAAAGCACATTCTTGCGCTGATGCCAGGCCGGCACCCACCAGTAGAGGGCCGCGATGATCAAAAAAAAGGCGAGGAAGGCTAATGAGTCAAATTGCACGGGTCGCTCGTTATCAAAAGACAGCCAAAAAAAAGCCCGGCGCAGGCCGGGCTTCTAGTGTAACCGCAATAGCGGTGATTACATCATGCCGCCCATGCCGCCCATGCCGCCCATGTCTGGCATGGCTGGCGCAGCTGCATCATCCTTCGGCGATTCAGCAATCATCACTTCCGTGCTGATCATAAGGCCCGCGACTGAACCCGCTGCCTGCAGAGCAGTACGCGTTACTTTTGCGGGATCCAAGATACCCATCTCGATCATATCGCCGTACTCACCGGTGGCGGCGTTGTAACCGTAGTTACCTTCACCTTGACGCACTTTGTCGAGCACAACAGACGCTTCGTCACCCGCATTAGCAACGATTTGTCGAAGCGGACCTT
>JABJAS010000298.1 GCA_018666055.1 Halieaceae bacterium
CTGCAGATCAACCGAAGAACCGACAGGCAACAGCTCTCCTTCGGCACTGAGTCGGCTATCGCCACCTGACCAGGCGACGTCAATGATTTGTTCTTGTGTTTCGCCCGCTTCATCAAGCCATCCCTTAACCACCTGTACCCGATCAAGATACGCGGCTTGTGGATCAGCTGATGCCTCGATCATCAGGGTAAATTGATCGCCTGAATCAGCCCCCAGTATTTCGCCTCCCATCGGCACAGCGTCAGCAGCGATATTGCTTGGAAAAGACGCTTGGTCAAACGCAGATGCGGCGAGGTTCAGACCTGCAAACGTTCTCACGGCAATTCTCGGACCCGTGGTCGCATACACCTCGCGCCGACGCATAGCGGCCAAAATGGATTCTCGCGTATTGTCGGTTGCCCAAACTGCCGCCAGACCCGAGGCACTCATACCCCAGCCAAACGTCCCTCGCGCATTGTCAGACCACCCACTGGATTTACGAGATGGAACCGAATCGGTTGCCATCTTGCCGTGAAAATTATCCTCCTCAGCTGAGGGCAATGCCGTATGGGCATCGGTAGAGCCAATAACGCCGAACTGATAGGGGTTAAAACCGATTTTTGCGTCCAATTCTAAGCCCACTTTTAAGGCACTGCGAACATAGTCGCCCCTCTGCGGAACATAGTCTGTCCACTCACGTTGAATGTAATAAGGGTAACGCTCGAAATCTGCAAACGCGTCGCCGGGTGCCAGCACCGGGTGCGTCTCTGAATCGCCCTTGATCTGGGTTATCTCAACAATCGGCTCCCAGTAGCGACGCACCTCGGCGTAATCTCGATCGATGGCCTCTCCGCGAAGATCTCGTACATCAAACATTGAGCCTTTCGAAATATTAGAGTTGTGCGGTACCGCAATAAAATCGCCGCCGGTAGCGCGGCTGGTCTCTTCTAACCAATCCCATAGGTCGCTGGGGAAAGAGCTATCGTCAAAACCGAAAGGCGCAAAGGTTTGCGCCTGCTCTGCCGTAACATCCGAAATTACCACGCGGTGAAGATTAGCGCCTCCGGGAATCAAAGAATATTCCCAACCGATCAGCGCAGTAAAAACGCCCGGATCATTGTGCCGCTCCGCAGCATCAGTGATCAATTTCCAAGTATCGATTTCAACCGTCGGCTGCCGAGGCACCAACCCGCTGACCCGGTCTTCCTCCCAGCCCAACATCGCTTCCACCGCATTTTCTGCCGGTTTTGGCAACACGGTGGTAAACAACTCTCGACCGGTATCGTTATCTACTGCGTCACGCAATAAATACTGAACGATTCGCGTCCAAATGCGCTCCTTCCAGCTCAGCCCCTCTGTGATCATCGGGTTCAAGTACAAGCTTCTGATGACCCCTAAATACTCGGCGTGGTCTGAGACCACTAAAAAATCGAGCGGCGTGCCAATTTGAACTCTTGCCTTATGTCCGGGGTGAACCACCGGCTTTCCTTTTGCATAGTGGTATGCCGTGTCAGGCGTCGCCGTGAGGTTGCCATTGGTAAATGCATCGGAAGAATAAGTGGAGTGCAGGTGAGTGTCTCCCCACAACAGCTGTCTTTCCCACTCCTGCGCCTGCGCCAAGGTCGACGGCCCGCATAACGACAGCATAGCCGCCACCAGTCCCGCCACTTTGAGTAAAGAAGACACACCAAACTGAAGCTCATTCATTTTTATTATTAACATAACGGTGACTCCTACCAGACTCTGTGTAATATCAAACGGGTTACTTCCCCTTCCAGGCAGGTGTTCGTTTTTCAAAGAAAGCGGTGATCGCTTCTTTTGAATCAGCACTGCCAATACAGATACTTTGCAACGCCGCCTCTTTTGAAATCGTATCACTGAGGTTGTGCGCGGCGGAAAAATTCAGCGCCTCCTTTGTGTATCTCAGCGCCAACGGAGATCGCTCAGAGAGGTCCTGTGCGAAAGCCATTGATGCCTGAGCGAAACCATCGTCGGCCAGCACACGATTAGCGAGCCCCCATTCGACCGCCTTCTCAGCACTGACTTTTTCGCCGAGCGCCATCAGTTCATAAGCCCGCTTTGAACCGACGAGATGCGGCAATAACCAAGTGGCGCCTCCGTCGGGGACCAAACCGATCCCGACGAACGGCTGGTAGAGATAACTCGATTCGGCCATCAAAACGAGGTCGCAAGCCATCGCGTATGAATACGAAATCCCCGCACACGGACCGTTGACCGCCGCCACCCAGGGTTTGCGCGCATGGTGGATCGCCAGCACGCCCGGCTTGTATTCCGCGTTCAATTGATCCTCTACGCCCTCCGCACCTGA
>JABJAS010000036.1 GCA_018666055.1 Halieaceae bacterium
ACGATACCTACCTGCGTACCATCAAAATCAACCAGCCGTACTTTCTCAGCCGTGATCTGATCGTTGGTCAGTGCCTTTTTACTGCTGCTTTCGCTCTTAATATTGCCTCTCTCCCATCACGGTTTTACTGCTGGAGGCTAACAACGACATGACATCAGACAATCGGGCGCTTGCTCCAGTTAAACAGGGACGGGAGTTTACTGCCCGAAAGGAGGATTCACAAGCAAAAAAGACGGGGTCAATAAAGGCTTTCCGACGTCCTGTCATCAACAAGCACTAGCGAAGGTCGGCCGCGCGTTATCATAGACTACCAGCGCACCGACGACACCCAAACCATCAGAGCCCGGAGAATGTGTCGGCGGTCATTAAATTAGAACGGCCCCTGGCACCTTGAGCATCATCCCCTTCGCCTAGGGCACGCATCCAATCACGTGGCGTACAATCAAAGCGTCGCTGGAAGAAACGACTGAAATTACCCGACGTTGCATAGCCCAGCTGCTCAGCGATCATTTGCATAGGAAAAATAGCGCTCTCAAGCAGCGGCAAACAGACGTCCGCTCGAACATCATCGACCAGATCAGAAAAACGGCAGGAAAGCTCCCTTTTATATTTGCGCTGCAAGGTGCGCTTATCGCAGTTCATGCGTTCGGCTAAGGCCGCTAAATCGCATTCACCGGTTGCCAGGTGTGTTTTGATCCAACTGCAGGTCTCATTGCGCAATAACTGCGCCGAGGATTGCTCTCGATACCGCTTTAATTCGGCTTCAACCCGAGGCGGGTTGCCCACACCTCCATTCTTTAGTGGATTCGGAAGCTGCAGGCATGAACGAGGAATCAACACCTCAGTTTCAGTTGCGTTGCGCTCGATGGGTATGCCCACAAATTGGGTCGGCCAGTCGTTACCGACCTGAGAGGGCTTAAAACGGAGGACTGTTGGCTTAAAACTATCGCCTAGCAAATCGCGAAAACCAGCACAAAACTGCAACATACCCATTGCTGCCATCCGCTCAGACTGCTTCACAGTGACCTCTGCAGGTCGGTCAACCCAGATGGCAAATGACACATGGTCACCGCGCACGCTAGGTGTCCAATAAATCGGCTGCGCATGCAAGCAATTAAAGGTCAGCAGTACTTTGAGGGCGTCAGACACCGTATCTGCACCCTGCATCATTGGCATCATCAAACCGGCACAATGCT
Organism: Halieaceae bacterium; assembly: GCA_018666055.1. Classification (GTDB taxonomy): domain Bacteria; phylum Pseudomonadota; class Gammaproteobacteria; order Pseudomonadales; family Halieaceae; genus Luminiphilus. The sequence goes on from JABJAS010000036.1 coordinate 1,197, forward strand.
TGCCCTGAATCTCAGCGAGTCGCAGCATCGTGACATCCGACTCGGCACAAAGCCCATCGAACAAAGTCACCACGTCCTTCAAATGGAGCATCGGCGTCAAATGATGTTCAAAAACAGCCGACTCCACCACATCGACGCAGCGCCGGGTGAAAGCAGTATTAGGTGCAAGACTGTTGGCACCCCAGATAGCTGAGGTGCTGACTGAGTACCCCATAGAACTTACGCTTGCCTCTCTTTGATTAACAGCACTGACTTGAGCATCAGCACTTAACCGCCAAATTTAGCACATCCAAAGAGGCCTTTCCGCCTCTAAATCGACATTTGTTGGCGTAAAATACCCTGCCATACTGGCAGGGGTGCCCAGCGCTTGGGCACTCAGGCATACTGCGCGGGACTTTGCGCTGTAAGGGTTTTACTATGTTTCTCGGCCTCAATTCGGGCAAAACCAATTGGATTCACCCCCTCAGCGCCCTCGGCACGCTGCGTGGAAACTGCAGCACTGCGTTGCTGCAACGCGCTAGCAAGTTACTGAGCATGTTTGTATTGCTCGTCCCCATGGGCGTCACACAAAGTCTTGCCGCAGAGGTCATGTCCATTATCAGCATTGAGTACGGCACAGTGGCGACGTACCACCGTGTTGAGTGGGATCATCCCCAGCTGCCCATTAATATCCTGCGAGGCGCACCACCGGCTGCCGTTGGGGAGGGTGAAACTGCGATAGCTGCTGCCAACTCATCAGACTCAAGCCAAACGCTAACAGAGGATAGAAACGATCTCACTGGACAGGATGTACCGGAGACACTCCCCGCTGTCCTTTACGAGATCGATCTGGGAGAGCAAGGCATGGTTTCGGTCATCAGCGCCCAACTCAGCGTCAAACCCGGTCACTGTGCAGCCATCGAACGGGGGCAAGACTATTTAAATTTGCGCAGAGTCCATCCTGAATTTTGCAATCCAACTAATCAACCCCTCACACCCCCACTCACGAGATACCATCAGGACATTGCAGCGCTGTGCCAAACGACAAAAAATCAGCCGACTCAGGCAGACAAGGTGGACGAGACTGCTCGGCATATCGCTCAAGTGAGCATGTTGTGCGACGGGTGATGCTTGTCACTACCCGTCACCACTTATCAGTTGCTGATCAGGTAGCGTGATCGCGACCCTTGCGTCCTTCTGCTACCGCTAACGTCCCCAAGAACTCATCCAGCGAGAGGGTGCCCAAGTCCTGGCCATGACGGGCACGCACCGACACGCTACCGGACTCCATCTCTTTATCGCCAACCACCACGACATAGGGCACCTTGCCCATCTCTAGCTCACGGATCTTAAAGC
>JABJAS010000299.1 GCA_018666055.1 Halieaceae bacterium
GATAAGTTTCTCAGCGAAGTCGGATGGCGTGAATTCTGCTACCACCTGCTCTTTCACTTTCCTACCATGCCAGATGAGGCGTTTAATCCGAAGTTCTCTTACTTCCCCTGGGGCACTGATCAACAACGCCTCACAGCATGGCAGCGTGGACAAACGGGCTATCCTATTGTCGATGCGGGCATGAGAGAGCTCTGGGCCACGGGCTTTATGCATAACCGCGTGCGCATGGTAGTAGCATCGTTTCTGACGAAGCACTTGCTACTCCACTGGCGCGAGGGTGAATCGTGGTTCTGGGATTGCCTCCTCGATGCCGATCTTGCCTCGAATGCGTGCGGCTGGCAGTGGGTGGGCGGGTCAGGTGCCGATGCCTCGCCCTATTTTCGGATCTTCAACCCGATCGCACAGGGTGAGAAGTTCGATAAGGCCGGCGCCTACACGCGCCAATGGGTGCCTGAATTACAGTCACTCCCCGATAAGTTTTTACACAAACCCTGGGAGGCACCCGCTGAGATACTTGCCCAAGCAGGCGTGTCGCTAGGAGAAAACTATCCCGCACCCATCGTTGATCATAAAACCGCGAGGGAAGCCGCGTTGGGGGCGTACGCTACCCTGAAAACATTATCCGTCTGATGTATCGTCGATAATCGCCACGGCTCGCGTCCAGCCAGCCGATCCGCCGCGAATTTTATGCGGGAAGCAGCTGATGGTGAAGCCAGTGCTAGGCAGCGACTCCAAATTATGTAACTTTTCCAAGTGACAGTAGCCGATGTGACGGCCCGCCTTATGGCCTTCCCAGATCAAGCTGGCATCACCCGTCTCGGCGAACCGAGCCGCTGTTTGATCAAAGGGGGCATCCCAACTCCAGGCGTCGGTGCCGGTCACGCGGACGCCCTGCTCGAGGAGGTACATCGTCCCCTCGTAACCGACGCCACACCCCCGACTCACAAAGTCACTATCGCCATAGGCACCGCCCGCTGCGGTATTGACCAACACAATCTCCAGTGGCGACAGCGTATGGCCAATCCGTGCAAGCTCTAACTCAATGTCCCCCGCCGTCACCACGTAACCGTCTGGGAAATGACGAAAATCCAGCTTCACACCCGACTGAAAACACCACTCCAGGGGCACCTCATCAATGGTAATAGCGCGCTCTTTACCCCCAGTGTGCTCGTTCATGGTGGGATGAAAATGGTACGGCGCATCGAGGTGCGTACCATTGTGCGTGCACAATTGAACAAATTCGATGGCCCAGCCCTCACCGTCTGGTAACGCCGCACTATCTAGCCCTGGAAAAAAAGAAGCCATTTGTTCCGCACCCACATCGTGACGGATATAGTCGATATTTGGCTTCATTGCTGGCGGATCGCTCAGCACGTCGTTTTCCAAATAAATCGACAAATCAATGAATTGACGCATAAGGGCTCTCCTGATCCTTTGTGGTCTGCGACGCGCAGAACCAGTGCGACGCACCCATTGGCAACATACCGGATGCCAGCCCTATCAGACACCGAACCCGCTCGCCCCGTCAATGCGGTGCGATGCACGCTACTCGTCGTCGCCGCGCACGATTGGTCAGGACAGCATCCGTTCATTAAGCGGGTCGTAGAACGGCTGCACACTCACTTCGGCCGCTACCGGCTCGCCCTCGATCATGACCGTATAGTCGCCCGACGCGATCGCCGCTTTGCTCTGTGCATCGTCAGGCAAATCGATAAAACACAAGCCCACCGCACAGTGAAAGTGCGCAGAAAAAGCTCCTGAAGTGACATAACCCACTACCTTCCCATCCCGAAGCACCGGCTCATTATGGTGCATCAAAGGCGCCGAGTCCTTCAATCTCACCGCACACAGATACGGACCCGTTGCTTCTGCTTTACGCCGCAAATAGGCCTCTCGGCCAATGAACGCAGGGGACTTGTCGGTCTTACAGGTAAAGTCCAAACCGACCTGATGGGGCGATTCCGTATAGGCCATATCATGCCCCCAGTGCAGAAAGCCTTTTTCTATTCGCAGGGCATTGAGTGCCTCTGAACCCAGCAGTTTGACGCCCAAAGGCGCTCCCGCCGACAACAAGCTATCCAAAACGTGTTCCGCAAAGTCTGGGGTCACCAGCACTTCCCAACCCAACTCACCCGAGTACGACAAACGCTGCGCCGTGACCTTCGCGTGACCAATATGGCACTCATAAAAACGATTGAAAGGAAATGCCTCGTTCGTGACATCCAGATCCGTCACCGCTGTCATGAGCGCTCGACTTTGCGGACCCATCACACCGAGCACACCCAACGATGCGGTCTCATCCCGGAGTTTGACCTGCTCTTCAGGCTCAATGAGAGCTGCCAACCATAAATAGTCTCGCCGGGTGCGCGCGATCGAACTCATCACCATGAAATGGTCATCCGCATAACGCGCCACCGTCACATCACTCTCAATACCGCCTCGCTCATTGAGTAACAGCGTATAGGCAATGCGGCCACACGCCATCGCCATATTATTCGTGCACACCCGCTGCAGAAAAGCCTCGGCGCCCACCCCCTCCACGCTAATTTTGCCCAACATCGAGTAGTCGACAATGGCCACACGTTCGCGCGCCGCACGCTGCTCATCGAGGGCATACTCAAACCAGTTCTGGCGGCCAAAGCTATAGTCATATTGCGGCGTTATGCCTTCTGGCGCGTACCAGCCCGGACGCTCCCAGCCCTGCGTCTCGGTAAAGCAGGCACCCTGCTCTCGCAACCGATGGTAAAAGGGTGTGCGCCGAATGCTTCTTGCTGTTTCCCGCTGATAATTCGGCCAATGCATCGCGTACGTTCGCACCAATGTCTCGGGACATCGGGCTTGCAAGTAACGATCTCGCGCCTGAAATGGCTCGCACCGAGCCGGATCCATCCCACTGAGATCGAGGGTTGGATAGCCATTAACAATCCATTCTGCCAACGCCCTGCCTGCACCGGGACCGGTTTGTATTCCCGTCGAGTTCAGCCCCGCTAACATAAAGTAATTGCTCAGATCGGGAGCTGTGCCGAGCGTGAATTGGCCATCGTAAGAATAACTTTCAGGCCCATTAAAAAAGGTGCGAATACCGACCTTTTCAAGCAATGGCACTCGCTTCATCGCCATCTCGATCACGTCCATGACATCGTCTTCTATAAAGGGCAACGATTCAAACGCAAACGACTCAGGAATGCCGGCGGTAGCCCAGGGCTTGGCGTGATGATGGGCAAATCCAAACAGCAGCTTGCCCGCATCCTCCTTAAAGTACGTGCCGTCACAATACGAACGCAGCACTGGCAAATCACGAGGTAATTCGTCGATGGACTCTGTCACCAAGTAATAATGCTCACAGGCGTGCAGTGGAACCCCCACACCATGTTGCTGCCCCAATTCACGCGCCCACATACCGCCACAATTAACGACCACCTCCGCCGTAATGGTGCCGTGGTCAGTGGCCACACCGACTGCTCGCGCGCCCTCAACCAGTACTTGCTGAACCTGAACCCCTTCTAGTATCTCCACCTGATGCTGACGCGCCCCTTTGGCCAGCGCCATGGTGAGGTCGATCGGGTTAGCGGATCCATCCCTGGGCATCAATATGCCACCCAACACCCCCTCTGGATTCATTAGCGGCCAGTAGCGCTCTATGTCTTGAGGCGATAAGTAATGTGCCTCGATACCAAAGAGCGAGGCAAAGTCTGCTTTTCGTTTTAGCTCAGCCAAACGCTCCGGATTGGTAGCAATAGAAATAGAGCCTGATTCACGGTAACCCGGATCCTGGCCTGTCTCAGCCTCAATGGTATTAAGTAACTCGACGGTGTACTTCGCAAATTCAGTGCTAGCGTGACTGCCGTGCAACTGCCCCACCAGCCCAGCAGCGTGCCAGGTGGTGCCACAGGTCAACTGCCCCTGCTCCAGCAAAACAATATTGCGCCAACCCAACTTGCCGAGGTGATAAGCAACAGAACAACCCAAGATGCCGCCACCGATGATCACGACCCGCGCATGCTTGGGCAGTACTTTTCTCGTCGCAGTGCTCGCTGGCGTTTGCGTCATCACACCTTGACCGGCAATTCAGGTGGCGCTCGGCGCGATAACAGCTCGGGGCCGTCGTGACGAATCACAATATTTTCCTCGTGCACCGTCATTTTGCCTGGGGCATAAACCATACCTGGCTCCAGCGTCATCACCATGCCTTCGCGCAAAATC
>JABJAS010000300.1 GCA_018666055.1 Halieaceae bacterium
GTCGCCAAAGTATCTAAGTAGACCTTACGAACCTCGCCATCGCGGAAGTCTTTGTCGGCACGCAAAACAACCAGCAAATGCTCCAGAGCGTCACGGTATTGGGCCGTTTGGCTGAGCTGGATGGCGAGTTTAACGCGGGTCCCATGATCGTCTGGCTGAGCACTGAGCGCCGCTTCTAGCGCCGCCACTTCGGGCGATTTAGCCGCCTCGCGGCCCAGTTGAATTTGAGCGACGAGCTGCTCGTAGCGCGCGTCTTGATCGGCTAATCGAATTTCGTTCAGCACCTGCTCAGCGTCATCAAATCGGCTCGCGGTGACCAGTGCCGCCGCATAAGAGAGCGTCATATCCACGGCGTGACCGGACTCCTCCCAAGCAGCACGATACAGCGCCAGCGCGCCGGGAATATCGCCGTCGGCCAACAACTGCTCCGCTTCTAACAGGGCATCTGCCTGCGGAGAAGGCACATATTTGTCGAGGACCTCTCGCACCGCCGATTCGGGTTGCGCCCCACTGAATCCATCAACGGGCTGCCCCTCTTTAATCACCATCACCGTGGGCAATGATTTCACGCCCAATTGCTGCGCCAGCATCTGTTGCTCGTCGGCATTGACCTTAGCCAGCAGAAAAGCGCCTTTGTACTCTGTCGCCAGCTTCTCCAGCATCGGCATTAATTGCTTGCAGGGCTCGCACCAGTCCGCCCAAAAGTCGACCACGACCGGACGCTTAAACGATTCATCGATCAGTAACTGCTGGGCATTCCCTTCGTCAATATCAACAATATTGGTCGTCTCGTTCATAAAGGGTTTGTCTCCTGCCTCAAAACATCTTGCATGCTATAGCGGCCCGCCTTTTGACCCGACAGCCAACACGCCGCGCGCACTGCACCGTTGGCAAACGCAGTTCTTGAACTCGCTCTATGCGTGATCTCCAACCGCTCGCCGTCACCCGCAAAAATGACCGTGTGATCCCCCACAATGTCACCCGCACGAATGGTGCTAAAGCCGATCGTTTCTCGACTGCGCTCGCCGGTGCGGCCCTCGCGCCCATAGACAGCCACTTGAGATAAATCGCGACCCAACGCATCAGCAATGACCTCCCCAAGACTCAAGGCGGTGCCCGAGGGTGCGTCGATTTTGTGACGATGATGGGCTTCCACAATTTCAATGTCGGCACTGTCTCCTAGCGCCTCGGCCGCCGCCTTGACCAAATCAAAGGTCAAATTGACCCCGGGGCTAAAGTTGGACGCCTGGCAAACCGGCAGTTCGCGGGTAGCCTCGAGCAACTGTGTCATCTGTGTGTCAGAGAAGCCCGTCGTGCCGATTACCATCGGCACATCCCCCTCAGCACACAGCGTCGCGTGATGCAGCGTGGCCTCGGGCACCGTAAAGTCAATCAATACGTCGATATCGCTTAGCACTGCCGCCAAGTCTGAGGTGATGGTGACGCCACTCGCGCCGTCGCCCAATAACTCCCCCATATCGGCTCCCAATAGCGAGGACTCCGCGTGCTCGATCGCGACGACCAACGAACAGGGCCGCTCCGCCTCAGACACCACCTCGGCCAGCATGCGGCCCATGCGGCCTGCCGCGCCGGTAATACCGATACGAATACTCATCCCGTCATACCATCAAAAAATTGCTTCACCCCCGCAAACCAGCTGCTTTGGCGGGGTGATTGCGTCTCCCCTCCTTCAACGAGGGCGCCTCGAAACTCTTCGAGCAGTGTGCGCTGCTCCGGCGACAAATTCACCGGTGTCTCGAGAACCGCTCGGCACATTAAATCACCCACCGGGCCGCCGCGCACCGGCTTGACGCCTTTTCCGCGGAGGCGAAAGAGTTTTCCCGTTTGCGTCCCACTTGGAATTTTGAGTTTGACGCGACCGTCTAGCGTGGGCACCTCAAGTTCTCCCCCGAGCGCCGCATCGGCAAAACTGATCGGTACTTCACAATACAAATGCCGACCGTCTCGCTCGAACAAGGCGTGCTGGCGCACCGCGATCTGCACAAACAAATCCCCGGGCGGACCGCCAGCAGGACCCGCCTCGCCCTCACCACTGAGTCGAATGCGATCCCCGGTATCCACACCGGGCGGGACCTTGACGGACAGCGTCTTAGTTTTTTCCACCAGCCCCTGACCTCGGCATTCGCCACACGGATCAGAAATCGCCTGGCCTCGTCCTCGGCACTTTGGACAGGTTTGCTGAACCTGAAAAAAGCCTTGCTGCATCCTCACCTGACCACTGCCACCACAACCGCCGCAGGTCACAGGCCGACTGCCTGGCTTAGCGCCGCTGCCATCACAGGGGTCACAGTGCTGTAACGACGGGACTTTAATTTCTGCCGTGGAGCCCCGTACCGCCTCTTCTAAGGCCACTTCAAGGGTATAGCGCAGATCTGAGCCCCGCTGGGGACCCTGACGACGACCGCCGCCACTGCCGCCAAAAATATCGCCGAACACGTCACCGAAAATGTCCGAGAAACTACCGCCTTGAAATCCGCCGCCGCCCATGGAGGGATCGACTCCCGCATGGCCAAATTGGTCGTAAGCGCCGCGTTTCTCGCCGTCTGAAAGCACTTCGTACGCTTCGGTGGCTTCTTTGAACTTCGCGTCGGCATCGGCGTCGTCCGGATTGCGATCCGGGTGGTACTTCATTGCGATCCGACGATAGGCCTTTTTAACATCTTGCTCATCGGTCGAGCGATCGACCCCTAGCACTTCGTAATAATCGCGTTTCGACATAGTTCCTGTTCGCGCTACTGCGGATGCAGCGCTCCCTCCTCAAAAAAACGGACGCGGGCTACATGGTAATCACCATGACCCGCGTCTCGATGGCCGCCCTCGCAAAAGGGCTGATCAGGGCTTCCCTGCCCTGTTTAACGGACCGACATTATGCCCGCTTATCTTCCTTCACTTCTTCAAACTCAGCGTCGACCACGTCACCGTCTTCAGCCATATCATCAGAAGAGTCGTCACCCGCAGCAGCTTCATCCGCTTGCTGGGCCGCGTACATCTTCTGAGCAACACCACCTGTGGCTTCCGTTAATGCGGTGGTTGCCGCTTCCATGGCACTGGCGTCGTCACCTTTCACCGCTTCTTCTGCCGCAGCGATCGCACTTTCTATCGCTGCTCGCTCCTCATCGGTCGCATGCTCACCCGCTTCTTCAAGCGTCTTACGCGCCGCGTGCACCATACCATCTGCTGTGTTTCGGGCGGCGACGACTTCTTCGAACTGCTTGTCCGCCTCGGCGTTGACCTCGGCATCCTGCACCATCTGCTCGATCTCAGCATCCGACAAACCGCCCGATGCGGTGATTCGAATAGACTGTTCCTTGCCGGTCGCCTTGTCTTTTGCCGAGACATTCAATATGCCGTTGGCGTCCAGATCAAAGGTCACCTCGATCTGCGGCATGCCTCGCGGCGAGGGCGGAATATCGGCCAAGTCAAAACGGCCCAACGACTTATTCTGCGCCGCCTGCTTACGCTCACCCTGCACCACATGGATGGTCACCGCGGTTTGATTATCTTCAGCGGTTGAAAACACCTGCGACTTCTTAGTGGGAATCGTGGTGTTCTTCTCAATCAACGGAGTTGCTACGCTGCCCATCGTTTCGATGCCCAACGTCAGCGGTGTCACATCGAGCAATAAGACGTCTTTGACATCCCCTGCCAGAACCGCGCCCTGAATAGAGGCGCCCATCGCGACCGCTTCGTCGGGGTTCACATCCTTTCGTGTTTCTTTACCAAAAAACTCGGTAACCGCTTCTTGCACCATGGGCATGCGCGTTTGTCCACCGACCAAAATGACGTCTTGCACCTCACTGGGCGAGAGTCCAGCGTCCTGGAGAGCGGTTTTTACCGGTGCCAGTGATCGCTTGACCAGGTCTTCTACTAAGGACTCCAACTTGGAGCGACTCAGCTTGACCACCAAGTGCTTCGGTCCGGTCGCATCAGCCGTAATATACGGGAGGTTGACCTCTGTCTGCTGCGAGCTAGACAGCTCGATCTTGGCTTTCTCTGCCGCTTCTTTTAGCCGCTGCAGCGCCAGTGGATCGCCGTGTAAATCGACATTGTTTTCCTTTTTGAACTCGTCAACGAGGAACTCAATCAATCGCAGATCAAAGTCCTCCCCGCCGAGGAAGGTATCGCCGTTGGTCGCCAGCACCTCAAATTGATGCTCGCCATCGACTTCAGCAATTTCGATGATTGAGATATCAAAGGTGCCGCCACCCAGGTCATAGACCGCTACCGTGCGATCCCCTTCTGCCTTATCCATGCCATAAGCCAAGGCCGCCGCCGTTGGCTCATTGATAATGCGCTTCACTTCTAATCCCGCGATGCGGCCAGCATCCTTCGTGGCTTGTCGCTGAGAGTCGTTAAAGTAAGCGGGTACGGTAATCACCGCCTCGCTCACGGTCTCGCCCAAGTACTCTTCCGCCGTTTTCTTCATCTTGCGGAGTACTTCGGCTGACACCTGCGGGGGCGCCATTTTATCGTCGTTCACCTGGACCCAAGCGTCGCCGCTTTCGGCTTTGACGATTTTGTAAGGGGCCATCTTGATGTCTTTTTGCACCACGTCATCGTCGAATCGACGGCCAATCAAACGCTTGACCGCAAATAAGGTGTTCTGAGGATTCGTGACCGCTTGTCGCTTTGCGGACTGACCCACCAAAATCTCATTGTCGTCGGTGTACGCCACAACAGAAGGTGTTGTGCGCCCGCCCTCAGCGTTCTCAATCACGCGGGGTTTGCCACCCTCCAATACCGACACGCAGCTGTTGGTGGTGCCTAAGTCGATGCCAATAATCTTTCCCATTTTTTTCTCTCCTGTGACCAGCTGTGTAGTAGCGGTCTGCTTCCTTGTTTAATGATGTGGTGGCAGATTTCTTCTTTTCAAGATCCCGCCACCACAATCTGCTTCTGATTACTCGCCGCTCGCCGCCTTCGAGACCATCACCATGGCCGGTCGCAATAGTCGACCATTGAGCGTGTACCCTTTTTGCATCACCGCCACGACCGTATTGGGTTCCGCATCCGGTTGCTCCACCATGCTCATGGCCTGAGCCGTCTCGGGGTCGTAGGGCTCGCCCATGGGATCCACCGGCACGACGCCGTATTTGGTCAGCACATCCATAAACCCTTTGTGGGTCAGCTCAATGCCCTCGATCAGCACCGCGTCGCCGCCTGCGTCACTCGAGGACTCCATCGCCCGCTCGAGGTTGTCCACCACCCCCAGCAAATCGCCACAAAACCGCTCTAATGCGAATTTCCGCGCCTTATCAATTTCTTGCTCAGACCGCCGCTGAACATTCATGGCGTCTGCCTGCGCTCTGAGCGCCGCATCTTGTGCAGCCGCCAATTCGGCTTCGAGGTCCTGTGGTGCCGCGTCAGCCTCATCGACTGACGCCTCGATCGGCTCTTCGCCTTCGCCGTCTGCTGCTGCCATCGACTCCGTTACCGCCTCTGGAGTATCGCCCTCTTCAGCTTCGGTGGACTGTTTGGGGTTGTCTTCTGCCATGGGATTGCTCCGCTGAAACACACTGAATAAATAGAGGGCTAACGCCCCTCCACACCATGTGGGGACCAATCGAAGGTTTTCAAGGGCTACGGCGTGAAGACGGGGGTTATCGAGGACTCAGCGAGACAAGGCGGCACTCAGCATGCGGGCGGTGACGTCTACGATCGGGATGACTCGTTCGTACGCCATGCGCGTGGGTCCAATCACGCCGAGCACACCGAGCGACTGTGTTCCCTGCGCATACGGCGCCGTGATCACACTGAAATCACCAAACACGTCAAAGCCGGCCTCTTCACCGATAAAGATCTGAATGCCGTCGGCGCGGGAACAGCGTTCTAGCAATTCGAGCAGATCGCGCTTGCGCTCAAACGCATCAAA
>JABJAS010000301.1 GCA_018666055.1 Halieaceae bacterium
CGCAGCCGAAGTCGTTTGGGCAACACTGGCTGCCACGCCAGGCGCGGCAGATGCACCGGCCTTTAGATTTGCTGTGGTTGGGTCGGTGGTTGGATTGGTCCACGTGGCTCGAATCGTTTCACCGGAGTTCCAGACGTAATTAGCGTTATTGATCTGCATCTGGTAGAAGGCGTTTTTGCCTGTGTCATTCTCTCCGTCTATTCCGACGCACCCAGTGCTGAGCTGCGCGTAAGCAGGCTCAACTAAGGTGCCAAGACCCATAGCCAGTAGACCCGTCACAAAGTACGTTCTGGCTATATGGCGGCGTGTGGCGAACAGGTGCGGCATGCGTTCTCGTTTTCCAAAATGTCATCACAGTCCCTTGCCTAGCCCCGTAAACAGTCCGTTGCTTACGAAAAAAATACGGAGCGAATGCTATAGCCGCTGAGTAGGAGACGTCTTAGCATTAGGTGACAAAAGCTGAAGAGCTTTTAGCATTTGGTGACAAGTTTGCTCCATGAGCGTCGTTTTATAGATACCGCGGTGGACACTAGAAGGAGTTTTTGCACACCCACTAGGAGACGGCGGCTTGGCACTCGATACTTGCTGCAGTGGTACCGCTGTTCAAGCGCCTCCTCCAGATTAGAGCGGTCAGTCGACGGTTTTTTGCGATGACGCTGCGCCTTGTGGCGCGTTCAATTGACAGTCCCAGTGCCAGCGCAAAAAAAACCCCGCTGAGGCGGGGTTTATCTGATCAGTTTGGGCCAAATTCTGCGGCCCGCTTATGATGGTTTATAGCAGTTTGAGGCGTCGATAACCCAGCCAACTGATGAGGCCCGTCAGCATCGCAAATAACCACAGCGGTAATGGCACGGGGACCACCGGCGCAGCAGGCGCGACGGGAACCACTACCACTGGCTCAGACGCAGGGCTGTCTCCCTGGCTGTTGCGCGCCTTTAAGGTAATGCTCACTCCCTCACCATTGGTCAAATTAGTAATGGTGATTGGGCTGGTCGTGTCAGCTGGGTCAAGCGCTACATAATTCACGTCATCCACGCTATACAAATAATTGGTCAAGGCGGACCCACCATCACCTCCCGGGGTGAACGACACCGTGGCTTCACCATCCCCTGCAGTTGCACTCAGATCGTCAGGCGCTTCTGGCTTGCCGGAGGGCACAGCGACCGTCGCCGGATCGTCAATCTGTCCGGGAATACTTGACTCGTCGAGTGGGCCGCCGTCTACCAGCGTATAACGGATCACCTTACCCGTCAGTGTGGCGCCCTCAATAACACTCCACTGACCGTCTGTATATTTATACGGGACACTCCCGGCAGGTGCGTCGTCGCTCAAAGTAAGAGTGACGTCGACTGATTCACCGGTAGCACACCGCTCAAGCGAGAAATTCAGCATATTGACGTAGGAGCGGGTGACATTAGCCTGCACAGCGGGTACTGGACTCAGCGCGACACTGTCAGCATTGATCGAGCAGGTGCTTCCAGCCACCGTTTCGATAGCTAAAGTGAGCGTGCCGCCGGTATCCGACTCAACGATCATTTGCTTTTGAGCCAAGCTGAACTGCCCTGCGCCAGAAGACGCTCCTGCTCCCTTCGTATTGACCGCACGAAGAGAAACCTCATAGGCGGAACCAATTTCAAGCCCTTCTAGGGTGAGCGGACTCGCCGATGATGCCGGTGCGCGCGCCACCCAATCTCCATCATTGAGGCGATACTGATAGTTAGAAATTGCAGCGCCATTACTGGAACCCCCAGTAAAGGCAATCGTCGCGGACCCATCACCGCTGGTGGTGATCGTGCCAATAACGGGCGCACCAGGAACTGCCGCCTCAGGTTCAGGTGAACCACCTCCCGATGAAGGTGGTGAGAGCGCCACACTGACTGCATCAGAAGCGGAGCTTGCACCCACACTCGTGACTGTTTTCAAGCTGAGTGTACTGGTTTGGCCATTAGTCAGGCCTGTAACCGTCACTGGGCTCGACGTTTGGGCAGGGCTAAGCGCCACATAGCCAGCGCCATTAACACTAACCTGATAGTTCGAGATCTCCGCGCCATTAGCCGTGCCCGCAGCATTGAAATCCACCACCGCAAGCTGATCACCGCCTGAAGCGCTCAAGGCTGTTGGCGGCAGCGGCACACCCGCTGGCGTC
>JABJAS010000302.1 GCA_018666055.1 Halieaceae bacterium
CGGCGTTTTGATCCACCGGTAACGCTTTTCTCTGAAGGAACAGAGTCGTTGTATCAAGCGGACCGACTTTGCGAGGATATCGCTAGCGGCCGCAGTGACAGTTACGCTCATGGCGCTGACATTGCGCGGCACTGCGCGGTGGCGCTCCCGCACGGCGCGGTGTTACTAAAAACACTGCAACTGCCCGCGGCGAGTGAAGAGGACCTCGGGTCGGCGATGGCTCTAGAAATCGACCTGTCTTCACCCTTTTCAGATCAAGACACCAAGGCGGCCTGGCGCGTGCTATCACGGGGAGAATCGGTTATCGAGGTCGTGTTGGCAATTACGGCGCAAGCGGCCATCGACAAGACGCTGGAGACAACTGAATTACCCACCGATAATGGAATAGCGGAGGCTCCTGAAGTCTGGGCCCTTACGGATGATGGGATCCCTATCAGCTTCACAGGGTTTGGCGGACAGACGCGCCGTGCTGCCTATTACGGCGAGTTAAAGCGGTTAGCGGGATTGTGGGCAACGATTTGGGTGTGTGCCATGGTTGGCCTGATGGCCATTGCATTGGCTACCTCGCTCCGTGCCGATCGTTTGAACGCGGGATTCCAGCAAGTGCGTGTCGACGCTGCCGAGGCAGCAAACCGTCGGCAGGAACTCGAGCTGGGCCGCACGCGACTAGGCGCTATTCAAGCTGCGATTGTTGAGCGCCCGAATTATCAATATTGGCTTAATCATATTGCCGCATCAGCACCAGATACGGTTTATTTCGATAGGCTCAATTTTGACGGTAGCGAGGTCGTCGTCAGCGGTTATTCCAATAACGCTTCCGTCTACTTGCGCATGCTAACGGAGCAGCCGGGCTATACCGATGTGGCGGCGCTATCCGCTTTTGCACGTGATCGAAATAACGGGCTCGAGCGATTCAGTATTCAATGGCGTGTGACTGAACCTCCAAAGCCTGAGGCAGAGGAGGCGGTGGTTGCGCCGGCAACACCTCTGGCGGAGGTGTTGCAATGAATTACCAAATGCTCAGCGCGTCGCTATTAGAACAGGGAGTGAGGCTCAGGAAGGCGCTGGTTCAGTTGCCTGTTCAGGCGCGCTCAGTGCTAATCGGTGCGGGCCTGGTAGTGATGGTGCTGACCCTTTTGGCGCTGGGCAATATTTTTGGATGGTGGATGAGTAGTGTCTCTGAGATTAGCGCTACCAAGCCCCGAATCAGTCGATTGTTGGGGTACATCGAGGTAGCACCGAGCATTACGGCCACATTGGCCGATATTGATGTCGCGCTGTCGGAGCTTGCGATTGAGGATACGGGGGACACGGGGCGAGGCGGTGCGCTGTTGCAGCAGCAACTCAGACAGCTTGCCAGCGAGGCGGGGTTAACGGTCGTGGGTAGCGAAGTGAAGGAGCCAGAGGCGCTCGACGCGCTAGTCAAATTAAATGCGACCTTGGAGTTAACAGGCGGCCCAGATGATTTCGACGCGTTCCTAGAGCGGTTGTATCTTGCGGTGCCCGCACTGTTTCCTGAAGGGATGAAGATAGAAGCGATGAGGCGGATCAATCGGCGTAGAAATCCGAGCACACTGGTCGGCACAGAAGACCATGTTATGGCGAAGGTTGATATTGCTGCTTTTCGGTTGAGTGAGCCCGATGCTTGATGCCACTGCCCTTCGCTGGGGTAGCTTGCCTAGCTTGGTTCAGCGGTCGTTAGCAGCACTGGCGATGGTGCTTTTTCTGGCACTCGTCTATTTTGTGCTAGCCGGCACGCCGCATCCCATGGCGCCAGCAAGTTCTCTGTTTGCGCCGGTTTCGGTACAAACGGTGCTGGCGGATTCCAGGCCAGCGCTGAGTAGCGCTGACTTTAGTCTTCGACCCGTGTTTGCCATCAAACGTGTGCCACCGGCGCCGCAACAAGTGAGCGAGGAAGCCGAAAAAGCCAGCGCCGAAGTGGCGCCCAATGACGAGATAATGGACGGCATCGACGAGATAAGCTTATTGGGAATATTTGGCTCTCGGGAAGTGGCGGGCGCGATCGTTCGTCTTGATAATGGTGAGCGGCACCGCTTGCCAGTGGGAGAATCCGTCAAGGGCTGGACATTGCGGGCATTGGAACCGCGGGGTGCCCTGTTTGAGGCTACCACGGGTCAACGAGCATTACTTCGGATGGCTTTTTCGACTAATCAATCAGCCGAAGCATTACCTGCCCCTGCAGTTCCGCCTGCGCAGAGCGCCGCTAGCGAACAACCAGTGGGTTCGTCCTCTGATTCCGCTGCCATGGATGCAGAGACGCCGCCAAAGACAATGACCTTTGGCGATGTTCATAGGGGTCGAAGTACAGCAAACGAGAGCGGTGAAAAATGAAGAGTATCAGTGTGACCAAAACAGTCCGTTCAGTGAGGTCCACAGATTGGACTTGCTCTCAGGCTCAACGAGGAGCGGAGACGACTCCAATGAAA
>JABJAS010000303.1 GCA_018666055.1 Halieaceae bacterium
CAACGAACCAATCGTGGTGAATGTCGTCTGCCTTGGCGCTATATGTTTTCATGCCGGAGTCTCAAGGGCGGTATTAAAGGAGCGCGGATGTTACTGGACTGTTTGAGCCCTTTCAATAGTTATTTTGTCGCCCCGCGCTTAAGGTCGGTGCTCGGCTCGCAGGTATTCGTGGGTGCGCATCTCTTGTAGCCTTGAAACGGTTCTCTCGAACTCAAAACCCAGCCTCGTGCCGCTGTAAAGCGCCTCTGGCGCACAGGCCGCGGTGGCGATCAGTTTGACATTGCGATCGTAAAATTCGTCGACCAAATTAATGAAACGCCTCGCTGAGTCCTCTTGATCGCGCGCTAAAGCCGGAATTTGCTCGACTAAGATCGTATGATACTCCCTCGCCAGCTCTACGAAATCAGCGGCACTCCGAGGTTCGTCGCACAACGTGGAAAAGGTAAACCAAGCGATCCCTGGCGCCGAATTGATCAGTTGCATGCGGCGTTGATTAATCTCCAGCCACTTTGGCGCGCTAGGCGGTGACTCTGACCCCGCTGCGGATTCGGCAACAGCCTGCCCGCCCAGCGAGGCAAAATAACCCGCTAGCGCCTCGTGTGCAGCCCGATCGTGGGGGGTATGCCACAAAGCCGCCCGCTGCAATGTTCGAAATCGATAATCAGTTGGCGCATCGAGGTGAACCACCTCTAGGTGCCGCTCAAGCAGCGCAATCGCAGGCAGAAACCGAGCCCGCTGTAATCCATCACGATACAAGTCGCTCGGCGGTATGTTGGACGTTGCCACCAAAGTGACACCGCGTTGAAATAATGCCTCGACTAACCCCGCTAGAATCATGGCATCGCCAATATCACTGACAAAAAATTCGTCAAAACACAGTACGAGCGCCTCATCCGCGATTTCGTCCGCGACCCGTTCCAACGGATTCTTTGCTCCGCTGTGCGCAGCCAACCTACCGTGCACACGCTGCATAAACCGATGAAAGTGCACTCTCAATTTGCGTGGCCAAGGCAAACAGTCGAAAAAGCTATCCACCAAAAGCGTTTTTCCTCTACCCACGCCCCCCCACACATACAGTCCGCGCTCTGGCTCCCGAGTGCGACCCAGTCGCAGCGCAACCCGCGCCCAGATCCCTTGGTCCGTCTCATGACGCTGTAATAAGCGGTGATAGAGGTCATTCAGACGATCGATCACCTCAGCCTGAGCTGCATCCTCCAGCAGCTCGCCGGCTTTCAGCGCGAGTTGGTAATGCTGTAAGGGAGATAAATCTTGTGACATTTCCACCATAAGCTCGCTGTGAGCCCCTATGGGCTTGGTTTTTCGCGGCGCAGAATAACACGAGCCGCAGGCGCTAGGCGCAACGAAGCCCGAAATATGCCTGCTAAGCCTGACGGCACCTCACGGGTACAGTACACTGAACAAAAGGCGAAGCGTGACACGGTCAGTCGCCGATCAGAACATTAACGCGTTAGGCTCATATCGAATGGCCATGAGCCGGCGCCGCGCAGGCATCAGGAGGCACCCGCTCCCATGTATTCACTCGTTAACCTCATTATTGCCCTTATCATCGGAGGCGCGATCGGCAGCCTGATCGGCTGGTATTCGGCATTGGCTTCGCGCGGCGATAACAAACGTAAAATCATTCTCGAACTGGAGAGTCAGCTGGATCAGGCTCGACAAAATAAAGTCGACTACGAAGCCGAGGTGACTGAGCACTTTTCTCGCACTGCCGATTTGCTGAATAAGCTCACCGATGACTACCGCTCGGTTTACACACACCTCGCCAATGGCGCGGATCAGCTCTGTGGTGATCAGATCAGTATGTCCGAGCCCGCGCTCTCTGCGCCTCCCCATGACGCAGCAGAGAAACCTCACCTCGTCGAGATGGCTCAGCCTCTGGACTATGCGCCCAAAAAGCCAGATGAGCAGGGTCAATTATCTGAAACATTCGGACTCGAAAAGTCGGACAGTACAGCTGCTTGAGTCGCTCAAGCGGGATTCGGGCTGTCGATAAACCGGTGCGTGCAACCTAAGGCCGAGGCCACGCGCTCACCAACCGCTTGCACTCCGTAGCGCTCCGTCGCGTGATGCCCTGCCGCAATAAACGCTAAGCCGCGCTCGCGCGCCACATGAACCGTTTGCTCAGATATCTCACCGGTAATAAAAACGTCAGCGCCCGCGTCGGCGGCCCGATCAATGTAGCCCTGTCCTGCTCCGGTGCACCATACCAGGTTCTGCACTGCCCCCTCACCAATGAGCAACGGCTTACGGTCTAAAAAAGCGGCCATGTTGTCGGCCAGCTGCTGAACGGGGATCGCAGCAGGCAACCTGCCGGTATACAGCGGCAGCTCAGCGTCAGTGGCAACGAGCGGGGCCGGATCTGCGACGCCCATCAAATGCCCGAGCGTCACGTTATTACCCAACTCTGGGTGACAGTCGAGCGGAAGATGGTAGGCAAATAAACTAATCTCGGCCGCTAGCAGTGCGCGCAGCCGCTGCGCCTTGATGCCCACTACACAGGGATCCTCGGAGCGCCAAAAGTAACCGTGATGAACCAGGATTGCATCGGCCTCCTCGGCAATCGCGGCATCCACTAACGCCTGACTCGCGGTGACGCCAGTCACCAAGTGCTTGATCTGCGACTTACCCTCCACTTGCAGTCCGTTGGGACAATAGTCGGCAAATGCAGTGGGGTGAAGCAGCGCGTCAAGGAAATCACTCAATTGGTCGCGGGTACAGGCCATATCTCACTCTTGTTACGTGTCAAAATGAAGAGAATAACCACCGCACCATGATTTACAATGGGAACAGGAGGCTCCCGTGAAACAGAATCTGATTACTATCATCTGGCCCGCTCTGGTCGGCGTGCTGGCTGCGACGCTTATTTTAGACAAGTGGGTGCTGGATAACCGCCCCACTTCAGAAGCCGGTGCATCCAGCAGTTATCGAGAGGCTGTGGCACGGGCCACGCCGTCGGTGGTCAACATCTATACCGCCAAGCTGGTTGAATCTCGGGTAGACCCACGGCGTGATTCTCTCTGGCAACGCCGCTTCCGATCGGATCGTGGGAACGAACAACGCATTGAGCGGTCACTGGGTTCCGGCGTGATTCTCACGGCCGAGGGCCACATCGTCACGAATAACCACGTCATAGCGGGCGCTGATGCGATTCAAGTCTTGCTGGCGGATGGCCGCTCTGCCAATGCCTCCGTCGTCGGTAACGATCCAGACACCGATCTGGCGATTCTTCGCATCAATCTGCCCGCGTTACTACCCATTGAATTGGCCAATGCACAGGAGATTGCGGTGGGTGACGTGGTGTTGGCTATTGGCAATCCTTTTGGCTTCGGCCACTCGGTCTCTCAGGGCATTATCTCTGGCGTCGGCCGATTTGGCCTGCAGCTGTCCACCTATGAGGGCTACATCCAGACCGATGCGACCATTCACCTGGGTAGCTCAGGTGGGGCGTTGATTGATGCTCAAGGCCGGCTGGTGGGCATCAACACGCTCATTTATACCGCAGGCGGAGAAGGCGCCGGGGAGGCAACCGGTATTGGCATCAACTTAGCCACACCGAGCGAGCTCGCCGCCACTGCTTTGAGTGACATCGTCAATTATGGTCATGTGATCCGCGGATGGCTCGGAGTCAGCGTTGAGGTACTCCTCAGCGAGGACGCCTCTGGCCGGCCATTACAGCGCCTGATTGTGACCGATCTGGCATCTGACGGACCAGCAGAACGGGCGGGTATCGCGCTAAACGATATTATCGTTGCGATGGACGGCGCATTAGTGGTCGATGGCCGTGCCGCGATGATGCAGATTGCACGCCTCCGTCCCGGGCATCTCTTGCGGGTCCAGGTCGATAGAGACGGCCAAGTCGTTGAGATCGAAGCAGTGGTCGGCACCCGCGCAAGCAACGGTTGACCCGCGGACTATTCAATGCCCCTTGGGCAGTCTCATTTGGGCACTCAGACTATGTGCCTCGAGCGACTCCGCGTCAGCGATCTTAGCGGCGACGTCACCTAACACGCGTGCCCCGGCCGCAGAGACTCCGATAAGACTGCTGCGACGCTGAAAGTCATACACCCCCAGTGGCGACGCAAAGCGCGCTGAGCCGGAAGTCGGCAGCACATGATTGGGGCCAGCACAGTAGTCTCCCAGCGACTCTGAAGACATCGCACCCATAAAAATGGCGCCGGCTGCGCGGATCTGATCTAACAATGCATGGGGTTCCCCCACGGCTAATTCGAGATGCTCTGGTGCTAATCGATTGCTCAACGTGACGGCACTCGTCAGATTCGGCACCTTAACCAAGGCGCCACGATGACGGAGAGAAACGCTGATAATGTCTCGCCGAGACATCTCTGGGAGCTTTCGATCGATACAGAAATGGACCTCATCTAAATACGCTTGGTCAGGCGAAATTAAGATCGCTTGGGCGTATTCATCGTGTTCGGCCTGAGCAAACAGATCCATCGTGACCCACTCGGGATCCACGGTACCGTCTGCAATGATCAGAATCTCAGACGGCCCCGCAACCATATCAATACCAACACGACCGAATACTTGTCGTTTGGCTTCGGCAACGAAGCGGTTACCTGGGCCAACAATTTTATCAACTTTGGCAATGGTCTCGGTGCCATAAGCCAAAGCGGCAATCGCTTGAGCACCTCCGACACTGTAAACCTTATCGACGCCGGCGAGACTGGCCGCCGCCAAGACCACGGAGTTGATCTCACCATGGGGCGCTGGCGCCACCATGACAATGTCCTCCACCCCCGCCACCTTGGCAGGAATCGTATTCATCAATACAGAAGAGGGGTAACTCGCACGTCCGCCTGGCACGTAAACACCGACGCGATCTAAGGGCGACACTCGTTGCCCCAAGAGGTTGCCCTCACCGTCCTCATACTGCCAACTCTCGGCGAGCTGACGTTGGTGAAAGTCACGAATCCGCTCAGCCGCACGCGCTAACGCATCGCGAAGGTCGGGCGGTATTGTGACGAGCGCCGCATCTAGGGCCTCTTGCTGAATCGTCAAGTCAGCCAGACTATGCGCATCGCGCTGATCAAACTCGTTAGTGAACCTCGTAACCGCGTCATCCCCTTCTGCGGCAACCGTGCGCAGTATGTCCGCAACCTTCTGCGTCAACCCGGTATCGGATTCAAAGGGGCTGACCAATAGCGCACTAAACTGAGCCTCAAAATCACTGTGCGTCATATCCAGTCGAGCAATAGCGGCCTCACTCATAGCATCACTCCTGAACCCCGACAGCCTCTTCAAGCGCGTCGACCAACATCCTCACCGACGCATGGCGGGTCCGCATTGAAGCCTTGTTCACAATCAAACGCGAAGACACCTCTGCGATTAACTCTAACGGCACCATACCGTTTTCTTCGAGTGTCTTTCCGGTATCGACAATATCGACAATCTCATCAGCCAACCCCATTAGCGGCGCCAGCTCCATCGAGCCATAGAGCTTGATCAAGTCTGCGTGGATACCTTTTCCCGCATAGTGCGCTCTCGCAATATTAAGGAATTTTGTCGCGACCCTGATGCGACGACGCGGTGCCTGCGCCGTCTGCGATACTCGAGGACCTGCCGTCATCAGTCGGCACCGTGCGATACCCAGATCGAGCGGCTCATAGATACCCTCTCCACCAAACTCCAACAGCATATCTTTACCGGCGATGCCAATATCCGCCGCACCATGCTTGACATAAGTCGGCACATCCGACCCCCTCAAAATAACGAGGTGAACGTTGGTTATCGTGGTAGGCACAATGAGTTTGCGGCTCGCGTCGAGATCCTCGCTGGGCTCAATACCCACCTTAGCGAGCAGTGGCAACGTCTCTTTGAGTATCCGCCCCTTAGTCAGGGCTATGGTTATAGGGTCCGTTATATTCATGATCTCTTCACCACCCGTCAGCCTGATACGCGCTGAATATCTGCACCCAGCGATTGCAAATTACCTTCTATGTTCTCGTAGCCACGATCGATATGGTAAATCCGATCAATCCGCGTCTCACCTGAGGCCACTAGCCCCGCGATCACCAAACTTGCCGAGGCCCTGAGATCAGACGCCATAACGGGCGCCCCCTGCAGCGATGGCTGCCCAGAGATGATCGCCGTATTCCCTTCAATAACAATGTGCGCACCCATCCGCCTCATCTCATGGGCCTGCATCAAGCGGTTTTCAAAAACCGTCTCTGTGACCCGGGCCTCCCCTTGAGCGACGGCGTTAAGGGCGGTGAACTGCGCCTGCATGTCAGTCGGAAATCCAGGGAACGGTTCCGTCATAATGTCGACAGCCTGAGGCCGTTTACCGTCCATCTCACACTCCACCCATTGATCGCCCTCGCGAACTGATGCTCCAGCACTGCGCAGTTTGTCCGTTATCACGCCCAAAACGCTGGGGTCGATATCCGTCATCCGCACTCTCCCGCCAGTCGCTGCGGCAGCGACCAAATAAGTGCCAACCTCGATTCGGTCCGGCATCACCGAGTAAGTTCCCCCGGTGAGGCATGGCACCCCGCGGATGGTCAGGATGTCCGTACCTTCTCCTGCGATCTCAGCACCCATAGACCTGAGAAACTGCACCAAATCGACAATTTCGGGTTCACGGGCAACATTACGCAACACGGTCGTGCCGTTTGCGAGTGATGCGGCCATAACCGCATTTTCGGTGCCCCCCACCGTAGTGATATCAAACGTAAAATCCGTTCCTACGAGTCCGTCGGGTGCCTC
>JABJAS010000304.1 GCA_018666055.1 Halieaceae bacterium
CAAAATCAATGCAATCAGTGCGAGGGCAACCAGCAGATGAACTATGAGCGTTATTTGTTCCATCAATCGACCTTTTCGAGGCAGAACTCTAGGGCGCGAGATGATACTGGGCGTGGCCCCCCCCCGCAACCCCGCTAGATGGCCTGCCGGATGACCTCAGCAATGCCCTCGGCCAATTGCAGATTCTCAGCTGCATCCTTGCCCTCGATCATCACTCGAATCAAGGGTTCAGTGCCTGAGGGCCTGAGCACCAGACGCCCCCTGCCTGCCAGTAAAGCCTCTACCCGCGCGCTTTCGGCGAGTGCTGGGGCGCACTGTGTGAGCTCGAAGCCGGCAGCTATCGGCACGTTGATCATGGTCTGTGGAAGCTTATGCATGCCATTTTTTAAAGCGATTAAGGACTCTCCAGAGCCGATCATCGCTGCCAAAACCTGTAAGGCGGCAATAATGCCATCGCCAGTGGTCGCGACGTCTCCGCAAATAATATGACCGGAGGCCTCTCCACCCAGTGACCAGCCTCTTTGTGACATCGCCGCCAAGACATGACGATCACCCACGCTCGCTCTCACTAACGAAACGCCGTGCTCCGCTAATGCTTGCTCCATGCCTAAGTTGGTCATCTGTGTGCCAACAACGCCTTCAACAACCGCGCCACGGCGCACGCGATCCATTGCGATAATAAACAGCAGTTCATCGCCATCAACCACGCTGCCGTCTGCGGCCACACACTGCACACGATCACCATCGCCATCAAACGCAATGCCCGCATCGGCCTGCTCACTCAATACTTTTTCCTGCAGTGCAGCCAGTGACGTCGACCCCACCCCTTCATTGATATTGAAGCCATCAGGTTCAGCGCCCACTTGAACGACCGAGGCGCCCAACTCGGCGAACACTTGCGGCGCCACTTGATAAGTCGCGCCATGCGCACAATCGATCACCAGCTTTAGGCCCCGTAAACTCAACGCCGCTGGGAACGTATTTTTACAAAATTCAACGTAACGACCCGGCGCATCCGACAATCGCGTCGCTTTACCCAATTCGGCGGACGGAACGGTCTCCATGGGCTGCGCTAACTGCGCCTCGATCTGCAATTCCACCTCATCCGATAGCTTGCCGCCATCGGCATTAAAGAACTTAATGCCGTTGTCGCTAAAAGTATTGTGTGACGCACTGATTACAATACCTGCTGAGGCTTTTTGGCTACGCGTTAGCATCGCCACCGCCGGCGTTGGCATCGGTCCCAGTAGGGTGACACGGGCACCCGCCGCGACCAGACCGGCCTCTAACGCAGACTCAAACATGTAGCCCGACACGCGAGTGTCTTTACCTATTAAGACATGCGTCACGCTATCGGTTTCTCCAAACACTTTACCGGCAGCCCAACCTAGCTTGAGCATAAAGTCAGCCGTGATGGGGTATTGGCCCACCGCGCCACGAATGCCATCAGTGCCAAAGAATTGCTTATTCATCGATCACTACTCCAGGTAGAGCGCGCCACATCGCCAAAGCATCCGCCGTGGCGGCAACGTCGTGGACTCGCACTATACTCGCCCCTCGCTCAACTGCCATCAGCGCTAAAGCCACGCTGGCGAACACGCGCTCCTCTGGCGACTTATCTAATACGCTGGCAATCATCGATTTTCTGGACAGTCCCACCAAAATAGGCTGCTCAGTCAGGCACAGCTCTTTCAAGCGCGCCAAGAGGTGGAAATTGTGTTCAGCGGTTTTGCCAAAGCCGAACCCGGGATCGAGAATAACCTGCCCCCGTGACAGACCAGCCGCCTCACAAGCGTTAAGGCGATCGGTAAAAAAATCACGCACGCCCGACATCACATCGTCGTACTCGGGGTTTTGCTGCATCGTATCGGGCTCGCCTTGCATATGCATAATGCAAACGGGTAGCCCCGTGACAGACGCCGCTTCCAATGCACCTGGTCGTCGAAAGCCCCTAACATCGTTCAGGAGTCCCGCACCTAATCGCGCCGACTCCGTCATCACGCTGGGCGTACTCGTATCCACCGAGATCACAGCGTCAACGTGGCGCGTGAGAGCCTCTACGGCCCCGAGCACCCGGTCTAGCTCTTCCGATTCGGAGACAGGTGTTGCGCCGGGTCGAGTCGATTCCCCCCCTACATCCAACAGCTGAGCACCGTCCAACACCATCTGCTCGGCACGTTTCAGCAACAG
>JABJAS010000037.1 GCA_018666055.1 Halieaceae bacterium
AGGCCAACACTGATCGCGGAGGCTAGACCGGCCCAAAATAGCGCGTCAGCGCTCATTCTGAGCCCGAGGACAACAGTGCCAAATCCGCTAACTGTGTAAATAAAGCGCGCAAGGTACCCAGCAGCCGTAACCGGTTGACGCGCTCGGCGGGGTTCTCGGCGTTCACCATGACTGACTCGAAAAAGTCGTCTACCGGTGCACGAAGCGTTGCGAGTTGCTCTAACGCGGTGTGATAGTTTCGCGCAGCGATCAGTGGTGTCAGCGCGTGTCCCGCCTCAGTGACCGCATTGTGGAGTGCGTGCTCAGCCGGCTCTTGAAAGAGCGATGAATCGGGTGGCGCGGCATCTTGCTCGTCGGATTTCGCCAGTATATTTGCCACGCGCTTGTTGGCGGCAGCGAGGTGTTGGGCTGTGTCGGTTTCGGCAAATGCGGCCAGTGCTTTGATCCGCAGATCGATATCGTGAAGCTGCCGGGTTTCCACCGCCAGTACGGCGCGCACCACGTCTACGTGAATAGATTGGCTTTCATACCAGCTATCGAGTCGTTCTAGGAGGTATTGCAAGACCTGATCGGCAGTATCGGGTGCCAACGTGGCATTGTGTAGGGCGCAGGCACGCTCTAGCAGGCTATCGAGTGCTAGCGGATGATCACACTCGATCAGCATTCTAATAATCGCCAATGCTGCGCGCCGCAGTCCAAAGGGATCTTTAGAGCCTGTTGGTGGCTGACCGATACCGAAAATGCCGACTAACGTATCAAGGCGATCGGCCAAGGCCACTGCCGTCGCTTCTGGAGTGGTGGGTAGGGCATCGCCAGCAAACCTTGGGTAGTAATGCGCTTCGATCGCGTTGGCGACATGATCAGGTTCGCCGTCGTGCCGAGCATAATGTGCGCCCGCAACACCTTGCAGGTCAGGAAACTCGAGCACCATCTCTGACACTAGGTCGCATTTGGCGAGCGCTGCTGCCCGTGTGGTGATATCGGGGTCAGCGTTTGTGGCGTCAGCCAGTGCTGCCGCTAGCGTCTCCATGCGATGCGTCTTGTCCAGCAGGCTTCCCAACTCGCGCTGAAAGATCACACTGCTTAACCGCTCTTGCCTTGATGACAAGGTCGATTGTTTATCATTGGCGAAGAAGAAAGCCGCATCGCTGAGTCTGGGTCGGATCACGCGTTCGTTGCCCGCGATAACCTCTGAGGGTTGTTGACTCTCGATATTGGCGACCGTAATAAACGCAGGCAGCAGTGCGCCAGTCTCTTGATCCGTGAGATGAAAATACTTTTGATGTGTTTTCATCGCGGAAATCAATGCTTGAGCGGGTACGTCAAGGAAGCCTTGATCAAAACTGCCACGCAGTGCGACAGGCCACTCAACCAAACCGGTGACCTCATCGAGCAACTCCTTAGATAAGGCGACCTGCTCTCCTTTACCCTGAAGCTGAGATACTTGCTCAGCGACTTGTGCACGGCGCTCATCTACATCTGCTATCACTTTTGCCTGACGCAATGCCTCAATGTAGTCGCTCGGCGCGGCAATACTGACAGCATGGTTGGCGTGAAAACGGTGGCCTCTGCTCTCCCGACCGCTGCGTCGTCCAAATAGCTCGAGTGGGAGGGTGCTGTCTCCTAGCAACAACACTAACCACTGGACAGGCCTTAAAAAATCATACCGAGTGCGTCCCCATCGCATCCGCTTTGAGACGGGTAGCGCGTTGACAGTCGTGCTGACAATGTCTGGGATCACCGATGCCGCTTCGACGCCAACTTGAGCGATGTTGGCGACGATCCGTTCAACACCTTGCTCCTCCCTAGTGATCAGCGCATCTAGGGCGATGCCTTGTTTGCGGGCGAATCCTTCAGCTGCTTTGGTCCAACTTCCCTCTTCGTTGCGAGCGGCAGAGACAGGCGGGCCAACCACAGTCCGTTCGATGTCAGGGCCCTTGAGTGTGACGTCGCTGATCAATACCGCCAGTCGGCGCGGAGTGGAAAAACAACGAGCATGAGTAAAAGGCAAACCTTGCTCTGCTAAGCCGTTCGCTATGCCCGCTGACAGTGCGGTCACGAGTTGCTCAATGTCTCCGGCGGGCAGTTCTTCTGTTCCCAATTCAAAAAGCAGATCAGCTGTGCTCATGCGGCAGACTCCTTGGCAGCGTCGAGTTGTGCCAATGCTGCGGCGGCGAGATCAGGATCTGCCTGAGGAAAACCGAGCGCGGCTCTCGCCGCAACATAGGCCTGCGCTGTCGCCCGCGCCAGCGTGCGGACGCGCAGGATATAGCGTTGCCGTTCAGTCACGCCGATAGCATGTCGCGCGTCTAACAAATTGAAGGTATGCGAGGCTTTCATCACTTGTTCATAGGCGGGGAGGGGCAGTTGCTTGTCGGCTAAACGGATTGCTTCCTGCTCATAAAAAGCGAACTGGGTAAATAAATTCTCAACGTCAGCCTCTGTAAAATTAAATACCGACATTTCCACCTCGTTTTGGTGATACACATCACCGTAGGTGACAGGCCCCGCAGGGGTTTCTGCCCAGACCAGGTCATAGACTGATTCGACCCCTTGCAGATACATGGCGATGCGCTCAATGCCATAGGTCAGCTCACCGGTCACCGGGTAACATTCGAGCCCGCCGGCTTGTTGAAAATAGGTGAACTGGCTGACTTCCATGCCGTTCAGCCAGACCTCCCATCCCAGGCCCCAGGCGCCAAGGGTGGGTGATTCCCAGTTATCTTCAACGAAGCGGATGTCGTGTATGAGCGGGTCTACGCCCAAGGCATAAAGACTACCGAGGTAAAGGTCTTGGAAGTCCGGTGGTGACGGTTTCATGACGACTTGAAACTGATAGTAATGTTGTAACCGATTCGGGTTCTCGCCGTAGCGACCATCCGCAGGCCGTCGGCTCGGTTGCACGTAGGCGGCATTCCAGTTTTCTGGCCCCAATGCCCGTAAAAACGTGGCGGGATGAAAGGTCCCTGCACCTACCTCCATGTCTAGGGGTTGCAAGACAACACAGCCGTGGCTGGCCCAGTAACTCTGCAAGCGCAGGATAATATCTTGAAATGTTGGCGGGCCCACAGGAAATAACCTAAAACAAAAGACAAGCATTAGTATAACTGCGTTGCGCGCGCCATAATAAGCTTTCCCCATGTGGATCTTACCGAGTTTCGGTATCGTTATGGCAGTGACATCAAAACCCGTTTGGCTGGAGTGGACGGTCGTCTCGTTTGTGAGAGTGTTGATGACCGCGACACGACACATCCCGATACGCTGGTCACGAGCGCTGGGCAAAGGGGTGGGGCGCGTCCTATATCGGTTCAACCCCCGAATGCGACGCGTGGCCATTCGCAATCTCGAACTGGCTTACCCTGACTGGGCTCCGGAAAAACGGCGTGCCGTGGCTCGTCAAAGTGTGCAATCAACGGCAGAATTAATGACCGAAATTGGCCCGTTATGGTCTCGTTCATGGTCGAAAACGTCTGCAATGTTGACGGTCGAAGGGATTGAGGCTGTCACCGAGCCGCTTGCCTCCGGTCGGGGCGTTATTGTGTTGGGCCCGCATTTGGGCAATTGGGAATTACTAGGGATGCACCTGGCGACGCTAGGAGAGCTTGTCGCGCTGTACGAACCTTTGGCCCTGAAGCGGGTGGACCAACTGGTGCATCGGGGTCGACAGCGAACAGGGGGCCGGTTGGTTCCGACAACTCCACGCGGGATTGCTGAGCTGGTGCGTTCCGTCCGACGGGGCGGCATTACCGGGATATTGCCTGATCAGGTCCCCAAAGACGAAAAAGCCGGGCTTAATGCCCCGTTTTTTGGGGTCGAGTGTTTTACCGCCACGCTGGCCTATAACCTCATTAAGCGGTCAGGCGCGGCGGCGGTCATGGGTGCGGTGCTCCGAACACCGACGGGGTTTCGCGCGATGTACCGTGCCACAGAGGACGGTGTTTATAGTGACGACCCTTTGGAGGCGTTGACCGCAATCAACCGTGGGGTTGAAAATCTTATCGTCGGCAACGAGACCCAATATCAGTGGCAGTACAAGCGTTTTCGGTGTCGTCCACAGGGCCCAGTCGATCATTACGATTGGCTCAATTCACCGCTGATCGATGAGGCTAGGGTGTCATCATGAATAGAATTATCGGCAAGTGCATCGCGGGCACCATTGGGTTTTTGGCCTTTGGTCCTGCCGGCTTATTATTCGGTTTGGTATTGGGTCACGCCTTTGAT
Organism: Halieaceae bacterium; assembly: GCA_018666055.1. Classification (GTDB taxonomy): domain Bacteria; phylum Pseudomonadota; class Gammaproteobacteria; order Pseudomonadales; family Halieaceae; genus Luminiphilus. Next base: position 4,222 of record JABJAS010000037.1, read on the forward strand.
CGAGGTTTGTGGCGCGCGCTACAGTTGTCTGGGCCTGAAGCCATTCCTATGATGCGGGCCCAATTTTTTGAAACCACCTTTACGCTACTGGGATTCGTTGCTAAGGCGGACGGGCGCGTTTCGGAAGCGGAGGTGGCACAAACCGAATCATTATTCATGCAACTCAGACTCACCGCTTTGCAGCGCCGCAATGCGATTGAGCACTTTAAGGCGGGGTCTTCGTCTGGTTTTGATCCCGCACCGACCGTCGCGCGGTTCACAGAATGTTTGGGGCCACGTAGGCAGGCGCAACATACTGTTATGGCTTTCTTGATCGGCATTGCCCTGGCTGACGGCACATTTTCGGAGGCGGAGCGCGGGGCCTTGTATCAAGTGGCGGCGCTGCTGTCTCTGCCACAACGTGAAGTTGATCAACTGATTTCAATGGCAAATGCGCAGGCACAGTTTCAGCAGCGCTATTCCTCGCAGTCGGATTATCGGCGCTCTGGGCAGGCTAGCGCTCCCAACGCGTTGCATACTGCTTATGCTGCGCTCGGCTTGAAACCCGATGCCACCCCGACAGAAATAAAGCGCCGATATCGAAAGCTGATGAGTGAGAATCACCCGGATAAATTGATCGCAGAGGGTGTTCCGGATGAATTACTGCGGGTGGGCACCGAGCGTGCACAAGAGATCACTGCCGCTTATGAGGTCATTCAAGAGTCACGAGGCTTGAAGTAACGGCGTGACTGACCGAATCAGTGACGCCAAAATGCAGGGGTGAACAACACCAGCAAAGTGAATACTTCTAACCGTCCCATCAACATCGCTAGGCAAAGAATTAGTTTTCCTACTTCGCTGACGGACCCGTAATCGCCGGATACCTCGCCTAGGCCGGGCCCTAAATTATTCATAGTTGCCACTACGGCTGAAAAAGCAGAAATAAAATCGAGATCAGTGGCGAGTAATGCCAACCAAATCATGACAAAACAAAACATATAAACGGCAAAAAAACTCCAAACCGCGCTGATCACCTCTGTTTGAACTCTTCGCGCGTCCAGCTTGAGTGGAATCACCGCATTGGGGTGAAGCAGTTGCCGGAGTTCGCGCACACCTTGGCGGAATATCAGCAAAATTCGCATCGCTTTCATGCCGCCGCCTGTTGATCCTACGCAACCCCCCATAAAGCTCAGCATCAATAAAAGAATGGGCAGAAATAGCGGCCAGATTGAGAAATCTTGGGTGGTAAAGCCAGTTGTTGTTGCGATGGAAATCGTTTGAAAAACCCCATGGATGAGACTGTCTTCCACTCCTAGCGTTTCGGTGGTCAGTAACAAGCTGCAGGTGACGACGGTGGCCAGCGCTATCACGGTGATAAAAAAAGCGGTTTCCGAATCGCGTGCATAGACCCGCGCGGTGCGGCGTTGTAATGCCACAAAATGCAGACCGAAATTGATTGCTGAGAACAACATAAATAAAGAGCTGACCAGCAAAATAGCATTTTCTTCGTAGTGGCCTAAGCTCGCATCGTGGGTAGAAAACCCTCCGATCGCGACGGTTGAAAAGGCATGACACAACGCATCAAACGGCGACATTCCCGCGGCAAAGTAACTCAATGCACACGCTACGGTGAGTAACAGATAGATACCAAAAAGCGCTTTTGCGGTACTCGTAATACGCGGTGTGAGTTTGCGATCTTTAGAGGGCCCCGCGCTTTCGGCACGGTATAACTGCATGCCACCGATGCCGAGCATCGGGAGAATCGCCACGGCTAAAACGATAATACCGATACCGCCAAGCCATTGGAGTAATTGTCGATAGAGTAAGAGTGATTGAGGCAGTGCATCCAGCCCGGTGATGACGGTTGCACCCGTAGTGGTCAGCCCCGATATGGATTCGAAAATAGCAGCGGCCACCGATAGGTTGAGCTGTGGTGTAATCCACAACGGTATGGCGCCAAATAACCCCAGTACAATCCAAAATAAGGCGGTCACGAGAAAGCCATCACGAATATTCAGATCCCGACGACGAAGGCGGTTAGGCAGCCACAGCAGTATGCCTGCTGCCAGTGTTGCGCCAAAGCCGATCGCAAAGGCCGACTCGATGCCGTCTTGACTGATTACCGATAAGAATAGCGAGGGCAGCATTGCGCTACTG
>JABJAS010000038.1 GCA_018666055.1 Halieaceae bacterium
GGGGCACGATCGAAAAGCTCGATCTTTCTCGGCACTTCCCATGGCTGTCGCCATTGACACAACAAGCGCGTGACGTAGCGCGTTTTCGGTGGTTTTCCGATGACTGGCTAGCGATAGATGCAACCGATCCATCGGTGATAGTGGATGCGCGATTTTCCCAATTACCTCAATCCACCGAGGGATTGTGGGGCATTGGTCTCGATCAACAACGCGGTGATCTCGAGCCGATTGCATGGATCACCAATCGGCAAACCTCATCCAGAGACCTTGCCACTTTCTACGCGCTGCTCACCGGACGAGACGTTGCCATAGCAACCCCACAACAAGCGATCGAGTCACTGCATTAACGAGACACCTGAAGTACCCTTCAATAAATCAGTATCCGCAGCGATAGACAACCGACGCAGATAGCGTTACTACTGAGTCGCGTTACGATCAAATCGCGTTATGCTCAGGCGCGGCAACTTGATGCGCGGTTCATCGGTCCTAGCAGTGGATCGTAGCTACCGCCCTCACTGATTCTTTTTTCTGGGACAGTCGTTGATCACACAGCCTACCAACATCAGTGACAAACGCCTCTGCGAGGCCATAACGAGTGGTGCGCTCTCGTATTATGTCCAACCTATTTTTGATGTCACAACCCAACGCCTGATTGCCGCAGAAATACTCGCCCGCTGGTATGACGACAGCGGCACACTGTTGCCACTCAACGACTATTTACCTCGCCTGTCTGCCCTCGAATGGACCGCGCCCTACTGCACCCAATTGGGAGACAACAGGATGCAAATCGGACAGGCTTTATGGCGTCAATTTGCTATTCCGATTCACTTCAATATCGTCGCGGAATCACTGCTGATACCAGAGCGCTTCGACCAGCTGTCTCATCATTTATCCGATAGCACGGTGCCCTTATCGGCACTGGTTATCGAGGTGTCTGAGCAGAATCTGCTCTCGGCAGATCTCACAACACTCGAAGCAACGGCAGAGCGGCTGGAGGCGCTGACCTCAGCAGCACCGGGCATTGCGATTGCGTTGGATGATTTTGGTATCGCTCTGAATAATCTTGATCGCTTGCGTTGCTGGCAGATTAACTGCATCAAGTTTGACCGCCGCTTCGTTCAGGGCGTCGAGAACAATGCAAAAATGCGGCATATTTTGCGTAATATGCGGCACTTAGCCGATGATTTAGGGGTAATGGTCATTGCAGAAGGCATCGAGACCGCAGAAGAAGAAAACGCACTGATTGACCTCGGCATTCGTAATCACCAAGGTTTTTTTAGAGGCGCCCCCATGCCTCTGCTAGAATTTCAAGCTCACTGCTCGACCACCGATGAGGGTTTCTAAATGCGCGGCAAGTTCAACTCTATTATCGAAACGATCGGGGATACCCCCATTGTCCGAATTAACCGACTCGCGCCTGAGGGTGTGACGATGTGGGCTAAGTTAGAAGCCTTTAATCCGCTGGGGTCGGTCAAAGACCGCCTTGCCATGGGCATCATCGAGGCTGCTGAGCAAAGTGGCGAGCTGTCCCCTGGGCAGACCGTAGTAGAGGCCACTTCGGGCAATACCGGCATTGGACTGGCGATGGTTTGTGCCGCCAAGGGCTACCCTTTTGTTTCCATCATGGTCGAGACGTTTTCCGTTGAGCGACGCAAACTCATGCGGTTTTTGGGTGCGAAAGTCATTCTGACGCCTAAGGCTGAAAAAGGCATGGGCATGGTAACCAAAGCGCGCGAGCTCGCTGAAACGAACGGCTGGTTCATGGCACGACAATTTGAGAATCCGGCTAATGCCGACACGCATGAAAATACCACTGCAAGAGAGATTATGAGTGCCTTCGAGGGGGAACGCCTCGACTACTTTGTTTCCGGCTATGGGACAGGCGGCACATTGACCGGAATTGCCCGGGTGCTAAGGGCAGAGCGACCCGACACGCAAATCATCACAACTGAACCCGATACCGCCGCCCTATTGGCTGACGGTCGAACTCAAGACCGCCGAGAAGATGGCTCCGCCAGCGGCAGTCATCCCGCCTGGTCACCTCATATGATTCAAGGCTGGACGCCTGACTTTATTCCTCTGGTGGCACAAGAATCAGTCGATAAAGGTTTTATCGATGCCGTGATTCCCGTTTCGGCGGAAACCTCTTTCGCGACCGCGCAGGCGCTGGCCATGAAAGAAGGTATCTTTTGCGGTATCTCTTGTGGCGCTACGTTTGCAGCGGCGTTAGAGGTTGCCAAACGAGCCGAACCCGGTTCAACGATCTTGTGTACGCTCCCTGATACTGGAGAGCGATACCTCTCCACCCCATTGTTTGGTGATATCGAGTCCGAAATGACCTCTGAAGAGTGGGAGATTGCGCGTTCAACGCCTAGCGCCGTGTTGGCGTCACCCGCCGGATAACGGCAGCAACGCTGCGCGCTCGCGCCCACCGGTTCAAAGGCGCTATCGCCTGAGCGAACACGTAGTCGATGCTTTGCTCGGCACGCGTAGACGAAGACTGCGTGGTCGGCCCAACGCCGTGATGATTTCCCAGGCTTTCATCGCATCCTGCAATCGTCGGTCATTGCACACTCGAGTGCACCACGCGTGCGGCATTCAGCAAAGACTGATCTGTTTTAGGGCTCGGCCGTATCGATATCAAACGGTTTACCTGAGCAATCATTATGACGAAGCAAAGCCTGTTGATGATGAGCCTTTTCGTCATCACGACGTTACTCATGAACCCGGTGGCGAACGCCATTGAAGAACCCCAGTACGAAGTGATTACCGCGTGGGAAGAGCACAGCATAGAGCTGCGCAGCTATGCGCCACGTCTTTTGGCCGTTACGACCATGACGCAGGGGCAGAACAACGGGTTCCGAGTCCTCGCCGGTTACATATTTGGCGGTAACAAGAGTGACCAGAAAATTGCGATGACAGCACCCGTTCAACGAAGCATGGACGACTCTGCCGAGATGGCGTTTGTGATGCCCGCTGAATATAGCCTGTCGGATTTGCCAGCGCCGGAAGATGATCGCGTGTCATTTCGGGAGGCACCCGGCTACACCGCTGCCGTGATTCAATTCAACGGATGGGCTGACATGGAAAAAGCCGAGGCGAATTGGCAGGTGCTGCAGGCGTTTTTAACAGAGCGGGACATCGCTATCACGGGTGAGCCGTCGCTCAATCAGTATAACCCGCCCTGGACATTGCCCTTTATGCGCCGCAACGAGATCATCGTGCCCATCTCTGACGCTAAACGCAGCTGATAACGCTGGGCTAATCACCCTAGTTTCAGACCGCTACCAGCGCTGTCAGCGCCGCTGGCTGCAAACCGCAGGATGGCTCGGGTGACACTTTCCGATCACACCCCCTATACTCAAGCATTATTGAGCTAGCGTAACGA
>JABJAS010000305.1 GCA_018666055.1 Halieaceae bacterium
CGACCACGCATCCCCGCACGCTCCCCTCTTCGATTATTTCATGAGCTCGCGCCATTTCTGAGAAGGGGAGTGTCTGTGCGATACGGTGTCGCAGCCCTCCCTGAGCCAGCAGCGCCTGTGTATCAGCAACGGCATGTGCTTTTGCCGTTTCAGGCATGGCATAGACAATGACCATCCGAACCGTCAGATCCATAAACATCATGGTGCGAAACGGTAAACTCGGCTCTGGCACCACCGTACTCGAGTAGGTGGCGATCGTCGCGCCAGTGCGGAGACAGTCCAACAGTTCCGGCAAATTAGCACCGAACTCGACGTCGATCGCACGATCTATTTGAGAACCGCCCAACTGCTCAACCACCTGCCGTCCCCAGCCAGGCTCGCGATGATTAACGATTTGCTCTGCCCCAGCCTCACGGCAAGCCAGCGCGTCAGCCTCATTACTGGCTGTCGCGATAACGCGTGCCCCGGCGCGTTGTGCCAACTGAATCGCATAATGCCCGACACGGCCGGCACCGCCCGTTACCAGTACCCACTGATCAGCAACATCGCCGTCGGCGAAGACACAACGGTGCGCCGTCAAAATGGGAATGCCCACACACGCACCGACATCGAAGGCAGTGTTATCAGGAAGCCCTGGTGCGCGTAAGGTATCGATCGCCACATAATCTGCTGCCGTTCCATGCAAGCGCGCGTGCTGCGCTTGATAGACAAAAACACGCTCTCCTATCCGCGAAGTGGGGACCCCACTTCCGACACCCTCGATCACGCCAGCGCCGTCACTATGGGGAATAACCGGCCCATCATCGAGCAGGTTGGGGAAACCGCCGGCACGCTTTTTGACATCAGACGGATTCACCCCAGTCGTATGCAACTTGACCAAGACCTCGCCAGGCCCTGGTTCAGGAGTGGGCCACTCACTCACCTTAAGCACCTGATTTGCCGGGCCGAACTCCGCGAACGAGATCGCTTTCATTGCATCATACTCCTATCGAATTGGGTGACTGTCTTCACCAAGAGATCATGGGCAACGGCGGCAATAATGACTGGCGTCAGCGGTACTGCGCCATCACAGAAACCACTGCTATCCCCCACCCAGCAATGCAAAACGCACCCTTCTCAATTAGGCATCTAACCAATTGGCCAAGCTCTCTGTGTGCCCATCAATGCCAAGCGTCTGACCTGAGATCATTTGGCCTCCCGGCCCCACCAAGAAGCAAACCAGGGCCGCGATATCCTCAGCACTCGCAAACGCCCGCAAGGAGCTCTGGCGCAGATAGAGGTTCCGTATCGCCTCAGGATCAACGCCGCGTTCTGCCGCATCGCGCACGATAACGCGATCGATCCTCTCGCCGCCAACACTCCCCGGGCACAGTGCGTTCACTCGAATATTCCACGGACCTAATTCCATGGCCCACGTTTGAGCAAGGCCAATCGCCGCCCACTTGGCCGCCACATACGGCGACCGCAGTGGACACCCGTATCGACCCGCACTGGAGGACATATTCAAAATGACGCCACTGCGCTGCGCTTTCATCAACGGAATCACCAAACGGGTGACATAAAAGGCACTATTCAGGTCGGTATTGATGGTCTGCTGCCAGCTCGCGACATCAATTTCTTCAACCGGCTGCTGAGGACCGGCAATGCCGGCGTTATTGATCAGTACGTCGATACGCCCACGGGATTCGATCAGCTGTCCCCAGGCAGCGACTACCTGATCGGCGTCCGATACATCACACACTACCGCTGTCTGTTCACCAAATTCGGTCTGAAATGCTGCCACGGCCGTGGCGTCTATATCTAGGGTCAAGACGGCGTGGCCTTCCGCGGATAGCGCACGCGCGCAAGTCAGTCCGATGCCTGAGGCACCCGCCGTAATGAGCGCAACCGCTTGATCTGCCATCATCTCACCCCCCTCTTGATACCGATCACGCCTCACTCGCCAAGTACAGCTGGATAGCCGTGCTCACGTTCAGTCACGCAGTTAATGAACCGCGTCGCGTCACCGATGGTTATCGAGCAGGATGATCTTCATGTAATGATTTTAATAACGCCCATCCCGACAGCCAAAAGGTAAAGGTCAGGGGCAGAGACACCACTAAGGTTGCAGTTTGGGCTTCTTTAATCCCGCCCGCATACATGAGCCCGATCGGTAATATCGCAATGGCAACCGCCCAGAAAACACGGTGCCATCGAGGGGGATCTTCTGAAGCGTCTAATGATTGCGTCGCAGTGGCTGCCAGGGTGTAAGACGCGCTGTCATAGGTTGTCGCAACAAAAATGACGGCGACAACGGCAAATACGCCAATAATGAGCGCCGCCATGGGCAACGTATTCAGGCCGGCAACCACCGCGGCATTTCCCCCGGACGATTGCATGATGCCCACAACATCCAACTCCCCGCTCAGTTGCAAACCCAGACTATGATTAC
>JABJAS010000306.1 GCA_018666055.1 Halieaceae bacterium
TCCGCTGACGTCGTGCGTGAGCCCGCCGACGGACGAGCCCCTTTGCAGTCCTCAAGAGATGGCACAGTGGGACCAATACGTTTGGGACCAAATGGTGGCCGGCCGCAACGAAAGACTCGGCGCTCGGAGTATTGGCGCACCTGGCTCTCGAACAGGCTGTATTACGCACACTGATAACACCGTCGAGGTGGTGGTGACATGGGAAGGCCTGGATGCTGTCTCGGACAATGCGACCGGTAACCCGGTACCCAACTGTGGCAACCCCAGCAACAAACGACGCAGCATTTTTCTGGTGACCACGATGACCGTCACACCATGAGGCACCAACGTGGATTCAGTCTGGCCGAGCTGTTAATTGCCATCGTCATTGGATTATTTCTCATTGCCGCCACTTTTTCGGTGCTGGGTATCTCTTCCGCCAGCGTGCGATCCACAGGGCAGATGACGCAATTACAAGAGGCCGCCCGATTAGCGTTACGGCTATTAGAGGAAGACCTCACCCAAGCCGGTTTTTTTGCTGATCTCTCAGCTATCGACCTCTCTCCCAATACAAACACCACCCTTCATGGCTCGGCGTCCGGGGTGGACTGTGTCGGCGGTGGCAGGAACAACAGCACGTTTCCCAATGGCATAGGGCACTTTCGAACGCTGTGGGCAGCTAGGCGAGGGTCTCAGCCGGCGATCAGTTGTGAAACAGCGGCCATAGAGGGATCAGAGGTACTGCAGTTAAAGCGGCTACGGGGCAATGTCGTCACTGGCACCTTAGTCAGCGACCGTGTCTATGGGTTGCTCAACCTCAATGAGCTTCATTTTTTTACTGGTGAACAGGTGGCACCCGCCATAGCAGGCGGCCGAATCTATGAGTATCAGCATCGTGTGTATTACGTTAAACATAATGCCAATTCGATACCGACTCTATACCGTCACTCACTCTCCTCAACCGCGCTGATGGGCGTCGCTGAACCGCTAGTCGAAGGCGTCGAAATGATGCGCTTCGAGTTCGGTATTGATATTAACGGTGACAGTGCGGTCGATGCCTACCTGAAGACCTCGGACGTCACCGACAGTTTGTGGGATCAACATCGTGATGCCGAAATTATCTCGGTGCAGGTCCATTTGTTATTGAGAGCTTTCCAGCAAGACAGTGCCTTTAAAGCGGGGGTAACGCGGACTTACCCTATGCCGGGTGGCACAGTATCCGTCCCGGATGACGGGTATCGGCGAAAGCAGGTATCGACGACGGTTGTCATTCGCAATCCTTGGCTTAACACCGCTCGGGAGACGCTATGAAACACCAACGCGGTATTGTTGTGATTGTCATTTTCTTGCTGCTCATCGTGCTGACGATGATCGCAATGGGGCTGACGACCCGCACTCGTATGACGCTACAGCTCACGGCTGCCAGCAATGCTCGCAACGAAGCACAACATCAAGCCAACGGCGCACAAAACGCTTATCTCGAGCAGCAACGCCAGCTTCGGGGTGAGAGCCTATTGATCCGCAACACCGGTGTCACCACCTCCACTGATGCATCGGGCGTCCACAACACGATCCGCTTTCGGGGAGAAACGCAGTGTCGTAGAAGTCGTACTGCAACGGCGGCTCATATTGTCGCTTGTCGGCACAGCGAACTCAGGAGCAGGGTCAACTACGGCAAGCGTAACCGAGGGGAACTCTCTGTCATTACGGGACTGGAACAACCCGTGCTTAATATCGTGGGAGGTTAATCATGAAATGCCATGGATGGGCAGCGTGGGTGGGGCTACTACTCTTGAATGGAGCATGCAGTAGTACTTCAGCAGACGACACCGATCTTTACGTCTCAACAGGTAATGACAGCATTCAGAACCGACCTCAGGTCTTGATCGTTTTTGATAATTCGGGATCGATGGCCACCGAGGAAGCGGTGGCCATCGAACCTTTCGATCCTTCATTTGATTACGCACCCAATGGCGGCGATAAGATCTACTATGTTCGCGGCACCGTGGCCATCGATGATTACCCTGACCCACGGGATCCTTCCGAATGGCGCCATTTTTTCGCCAACAACAATGCGTGCGCCCAGAGCCTCATTGCTCATCCTGCTGATGCAACCTTTTCGTTGCTAGATTACGAAGGTCGATTTACCAGTAACTTACGCTTCTTCAAGCCTTCAAATGGGCGGCGGAACAACAAGTGGGAAAAGTTGCCGCAACAAAAAAGACACGAAGAGGCGATGCGCAGGTCCGTGATCGACTGCAAAGCAGATCTCGAAGCCGCCGATCCCAATAACGCGCCGATGGCAAGCAATAATAAGTATCGGCAATCGGGCTTCCCCCAGAACCAAGAGAACGACGCGCCATTTAATGTGATATCCGCCGGCGCCGACCAAAGCGCTCTCGAGGCCGCCGCCGAAGCCGCTCTCAACTCGCGCATTTTTGGTCAAAACGATTCCGCGACGCTGCTGACCGAAAACTACCTCACTTACCTCCACCATTTCCGTACTGAAACGTCGCGGCAACGGATCGATATTGCACGCGATACGATTATTAGCCTGATTAACGCGACACCGGGAGTCGACTTCGGATTACAAGTCTTCAATTTCAATAGTAGTTGGAGAGACGACGATGATGGCGGCAGGATTATTGCTGGGGTGCGCGAAATGTCCGCGACAAATCGCGCCGCGCTCGTGATGACGATCAACGGACTGGCAGCCACAACGTGGACACCGCTGTGCGAATCGCTATTTGAGGCGTACCGTTACTTCGCCGGTGACCGGGTATTGGGCGGGTTTAACGGCGGCTCCCTCGCACCCCCCGCCGACACGAGCATTATGAATAACAGCCGATACCAAAGCCCAATGCGCTCGTGTCAAAAACAGTCTTATATTATTGTCATCACCGATGGCGAGCCCACTTACGATAATGATTATGACTCACTGCTTCGGTCGGAACTTTCATTAAAGACCAGCGATCGCTTCGATGACAGTTACCTACCCGGTGTCGCCGAATGGATGCAAACTCGTGACGTGAATCCCGATTTGCTCGGGCAACAGAACATCGTGACCTACACCATTGGTTTTTCTCAGGGGGCTGACGACGCAGCCGATCTGCTTGCGGAAACTGCAACCCGAGGTGGTGGCCAGTACTATGCCGCGAGTGATGCTCTGGCTTTACAAGGCTCCCTACAACAAATCTTCAGTGAGATCTTGGCGGTCAACGCAACCTTCACGGCTCCTGCCATTGCGGCAAACAGCTACGACCGCACACAAACACTTGACGCCATTTACTACGCGATGTTTTTACCCTCTGATCGTCCTCGCTGGACCGGTAATTTGAAAAAACTTCGCATCAATAGTGATGGCCGGGTGATGGATAAAATCGATCGCAGTGCCATTAATCGCGAAGGCGCCATTGCAGATACCGCCTGCACTATCTGGACCTCACTCAACACTTGCACTCGTGCTTCTAGCGGGGGCGATGGTAATGAAGTGCTGCTGGGTGGTGCGCTCGAGGCAACGGTTACAGCCACTGATCGGCGCATTCTGACCAACCCACAAAGCGAAGCGGGAACGCTCGTTGCATTAAACGAAAACACCCTCATCCGCGCTGTCGGTGAGGAAAGCACCCTATTGGATCTTATCGGCGCACCCGAAGAGGAGAGTTTGACGGGTTATATCAATTGGCTGCGTGGACTCGATGTGGACGACGATGACGAGAATGGCGATACGACAAACCTGCGCAATGACGTGATCGGGGATCCGCTGCACTCCAAACCGCTGGCATTGAGCTATGGTGAGGGCGGGGGCACCAGAGTGCTCATGGGCACAAACCATGGTTACTTACACATGTTTCATGACCAAGGTGAATCAGTAACAGAAAGTTGGGCCTATTATCTTCCTGAAATGCTCCCCACCCTGCGGGAGCTGCGACTCAATGCACAAACAGGCGGGCATACAGTATATGGCGTCGATGGGGCCGTGTCGGCCTGGGTGATGGATGCCGATGCCGACGGCAACATTGAAAGGCCGGACGATAAAGTATGGGCTTTTTTTGGCCTGAGGAGAGGGGGACGAGCTTACTTTGCACTCGACATTTCAGATCCCGATGCCCCAAAAAGGATGTGGTCAGTGGACCACACTGATCCGGGCATGGGCGAGTTAGGGCAGAGTTGGTCCGAGCCCGTTGTCACTCGGGTACCGGGGATTGATGCCCCCGTCATCATCATCGCGGGGGGGTATGACAGCAACAAAGACAGCACCGGAGTGGGCACCCCCGACTCAATGGGCCGAGCTGTCTTTATTTTAGATGCCGAGTCAGGCGACATCGTTCATCGTTTCACCGCCACTGAATCAACGACGATTGGAGTGACCCAATTTCCGGCCACGGACAGTCTCGCCACGAAA
>JABJAS010000307.1 GCA_018666055.1 Halieaceae bacterium
AACAGACGCGTCGCTGCAGCGAGCCGGATGCATGTCGCCGACGCGGCGTAACGGCGAGACCACATCGGCGGCGAACTTGCCGGCTTCGTCGAGTAAAGCGGTTGTCAGTTCGGGCCCCAACCCCAGATCGGCGTAGTGAGGGAGCGGCCCCAAAACGCTGCCCACGTCCAGTACGTCGTCGATTAAAAACTGCATGTCTTCGGTGGGAGCCCTGTACATAAGGCGTGTCCTCGCGTTCATATTCCGTTGATTTACGTGGCTATTATTACTAAAGGGGCCCCATACGGCAAAAGTATGGCCAAAGAGTTACAATTCACACCGTGAATAACGCTAACGCCGCCGTGGGTAGTATATGAAAAACCTACACCAAATTGATTTAAACCTGCTGGTTTACCTAGAAGTTTTGTTGCGTGAACGAAATGTGACGCAGGCGGCAAACCAACTTGGCCTCTCTCAGCCCGCCATGAGTAACGGACTGAGGCGTCTCAGAGCCCTTTTCGATGATCCGTTACTCGTGCGGACCTCTGAAGGGATGAATCCCACCGAGCGGGCGCTCGAGCTGGAACCGCTGGTCAAAGAAATCCTATTAGGTGTCGACCTTGCCATGCAACCCGCGAGCGAATTTGCCCCGGGTGAAGCACAAACAGTGGTTAGAATCATGGCCAGCGATTATGCCGAGTCGACGCTTTTCCCCGCGGTGCTGACCCAGCTCAGAGAGCACGCGCCCGGTATCACCCTCGATATTATGAATCCTTCTGACGTGAGTTTTCTTGATGTTGAGCGGGGTAAAGTCGATTTAGTGATCAATCGTTTCGACCAGATGCCGCAGTCGTTCCACCAAATTACGCTGTGGGAGGATAGCTTCTCTTGCCTGCTGAGCCCGGATAACCCCATCCTCGATAATTTTTCTCTCGAGAGCTATCTGCACGCCAATCATATTTGGGTGAGCAAAACAGGTATGGGGGTGGGCGTAGGCGTTGATCCCGATGATGTGCAGCGCCTCGGCTGGGTCGACAGTGCCCTTGCCGAACGGGGAGAGAAACGTCGCATTCGAGTGTTTACCCGACATTATCAAGCGGCCATGACGCTGGCAGAGCAAAACGATCTGATTGTGACCCTCCCCACCCGCGCGACCTGGCTCAAACGGGATAATCCGCGTGTGGTGGTCCGCGACGTTCCGTTTGAAATCCCGGCGCTGGAGCTCAAGATGGCATGGAGCCCACTGCTTCATAACAACGCGCCGCATCGCTGGATACGCCAGTTCATCACCGGTATTGCCCGCTCGCTTCACAGTAGCGCTCCGACAGGAACATAACCGCTGCGAATAATCCCTATCGCTTAAACCCCTGTCCGCACTGAGGGGGAGCCAGTACAGTAACGCCCTCACTGGAATTGCCTCATCACTGGATTGAGAACTGGGTTGAGAGCTGGGTTAAAAGCCATTGGAGTTTCACTATGTCCGAAAGAATTGAATGTGCCGGCCTGAGTATCGATGCCGCACTGCATGCGTTGGTAACCGATGAAATAGCACCGGGAACCGGCGTCACCGCCGAGCAATTTTGGCAAGGCGTGGCCGATATTTGGGCAGATTTAGGACCCGACAATGTGCGGCTACTCGCAGAGCGAGACTCGCTACAGGCACAAATTGACCAGTGGCATCGCGACCACAGCGACGCGCCGTGGGATGCGGGGGCCTATGAGGCGTTTCTCAGTGACATTGGCTACCTCTGCCCGCAGCCCGAGCCCTTTGCGATCAAAACCGAGGGAGTCGACCCTGAGATTGCCCAGATCGCCGGACCTCAACTGGTGGTGCCCGTAATGAATGCACGCTTTGCGTTAAACGCCGCCAATGCACGATGGGGCAGCCTTTACGACGCCCTGTACGGCACCGATGCCATCGCCGAGACCGATGGCGCTGAACGCGGCGGCGCCTACAATGCGATCAGAGGCGATCGCGTGATCGCATGGGCGCGGCACTTTCTCGACACCCACTTTGTATTAGATCAAGGCAGTCATCAGCAGGCCGCCGCGTACGCCATCATCGATGGCGCTCTGGTGATCGAGCAGATCGACGGATCGCAGGCTCAACTCGTGGACGCGTCGCAATGGGTGGGCTTTACCGGGAGTCCCGCCACGCCCGATAGCATCCTCTTAAGACATCACGGTCTGCATGCCGAGATCCAAATTGATCGAAGCCATTCGATTGGCGCAACCGATGCGGCGGGTGTGAAAGATGTCTGCTTAGAATCGGCTTTGACGACGATTCAGGATTGCGAGGATTCCGTTGCGGCGGTCGATGCGGAAGATAAAGCGGTTGTCTATCGCAACTGGCTGGGGCTCATGACCGGTAAGCTCACCGATACGTTTAATAAAGGCGGTGAAACCGTCACGCGTCGATTGCAGCCAGACCGCTCGTTTACGCGTCCAGACGGTAGCGTGCTGACCTTGCCCGGCCGCAGCTTGCTCTTTGTGCGCAACGTTGGCCACTTGATGACGAACCCGGCCGTGCTCAATGCGCAGGGCGATGAAATCCCAGAAGGGTTTATGGAT
>JABJAS010000308.1 GCA_018666055.1 Halieaceae bacterium
ATTCGATTTAAAGGTGATGAGATTGCACCGACCATAACGCTAGCTGAGACGAGCATAACGATCGAAGCCGAGGGTCTTTTGACGCCAGAAACTAGTGACCAGCTGACCGCTTTCTTCGCTGGACTGACAGCTAATGATAATGTCTTTGGTGATATTTCGAGCGATATTGTGAAGTCCGTCGGTGGTGAGACCGCAGACGTCCTTGAATTTGCTATAGGCGATACAGTGGTTGACCTAGTCGTTAAAGATCCAAGTGGCAATGAAGGTACTGGCCAGGTCACAATCACAGTAGTCGATACGACAGGACCGCTCCTTTCAGGTGTTTCTGATGTTGCATTGGACGCAGTGAATGCCAATGGAGCAGCCTCCGCAGGTCAAATCCAAGCGACTGCTTCCGACTTAGTGGATGGCCCCTTAGAAGTCGTTCTGACGGTTGGTGGCAACGAACTCCCAGCGAATTATCCGATTGGTGTTACTGAGGTCACGGTAACTGCGACCGATAAGTCGGGTATCACAAGTACCGGCACTTTGCTGGTCACCGTAACTGACGTCACAGATCCGATTATCGCATCCTCTCCGGTTTCTTTAGAAGCAGATGGCGCCTCAGGTTATGCCGGCAGTAAAGATGCTATTTTAGCCGCGGTAAGTGCCACGGATAACGTGGATGATGCCCCTGTGGTCACTCTTAGCGACGATTCACTAGGGGATCTGCCCCTCGGTCCGACGCAAGTCGCGGTAACCGTAAAAGATGCTGCAGGCAATAGCACCGAAGGCACAGTATCTGTAACGGTCGTTGATACCACGAAACCTACAATCACCGTTTCAAATCTCGTTTTAACAGTCGACAGCACCGATGAATTGGTTGCCAGTACCGACGCACGGGTTACAGCTTGGATCGAAAATGTCGCTGCAACCGACATTGTTGATGGCGCGACGACGGTAACCAACAGTGCTCTACCTGAGAATTTTGCCGTTGGTGAAACCACCGTGACCTTTACATCCTCTGATGCAGCTGGCAATGAGGCGACTGCTGAGGGCACCGTTATTTTAACGGTCGGCCCCGCGGTTTCGGTTGCTGCCCCGATCACGATTGTCTCGGTAGATGGCGCAGCGCTCCCAGCGACCCAAGCCCAGATCGCGGCGTTTATCGCCGCGGCCAGTGCGACGGACTTTGCAGGGAGTACGCTGAGCGTTACCAATGATGCCCCTGACTCATTCCCAGTCGGTGCAACCGTTGTGACCTTCACCGCAGTGGATTCAGATGACCGTCAAGGCCAGCGCAGTTCAACCGTCACGGTTGTCGCACCGGCTGAAGAAAATGACACCGATAACGACGGGATGGATGATCTGTTTGAGGTAAATAACGGATTAGACCCCAATGCGGACGATGCAGCCGGCGATGCCGATGGCGACGGACGAAGCAACTTGGATGAGTATAAGGAAGGTAAAGACCCGAACTTGGATGATGTTGCCCCAGTTCTGACCATTGCAGAAGCTGTCGTAACGTTTGAAGCAACAGGTGAGCTTGGTTACGCAGGAAGCCTCGATAGCGTTATTGCTGCGGTAACCGCAACTGATTTGGTTGATCCTACGCCTGTTGTGAGTGTCAGTGACACCGTGCCGGATCCTTTGCCCTTAGGTGATACCCAGGTCACCGTCCTCGCGACTGATGCCGAAGGCAATGTGGGAGAAGGTACTGTTGCCGTGACCGTGGTTGATACCACCGCGCCCGTAATATCCGGTGCTGATCTGCTGGTTCTAACCGTCGACACTCCGATTTCTGTGGCCAGTTCAGATGCACGGGTTGTCGCATGGCTCGCCGGTGTTTCAGGCTCAGACATCGTCGATGGCGCGACTACCGTAACCAATAGTGCGCTACCGGCTGAATTCCCCGTCGGCGAAACGATTATTACGTTTACTTCAACGGATGCAGCTGAGAATGTCGCGACCAAGGCGGCAACAGTCCTCGTCGCTGTTGGGCCGTCAGTGGCAGTAGCCAGCTCGATAACGGTGGTATCGTTAGATGGTGCCGCAGTTGCTGCGACCCAATCCCAGATCGCCGCATTTATAGGCGCTGCAACGGCAGCAGACTTCTCAGGTAATGCGCTTGATGTTGCAAACGATGCGCCCGATTCCTTCCCGATTGGTGAAACCTTGGTGACCTTTACCGCTGTTGATGCAGATGATCGACAAGGCCAGAACAGCTCGACGGTTACGGTTGTCGCAGCATCAGCTGAAAATGACACCGATAATGATGGCATCGATGATCTGTATGAAGTTGAAAACGGACTTGATCCCAATTCGGATGATGCCGAGGCTGATGCCGATGGCGATGGCCGAAGCAATCTAGACGAGTATCTAGAAGGTACAGATCCTAATGTAGATGACGTGAAGCCGGTTGTTTCAGCACCAGCCGATGTGGCAACGGGTGCAACCGGCGCGCTCACGAAGGTTGCCCTAGGCGAAGCAACAGCAACTGATGCGCTTGATGGCGATCTCACGCCTGTTGCCGATAATCCTGGTCCTTATGCCCCGGGTAGCTATACGGTCACGTGGTCTGCGACCGACGCCGCTGGCAATATTGGTATGGCAATGCAATCCGTCGTGATATCGCCACAGGTGTCCATGGCGCCAAAAGGTCGAGTAGCCGAAGGCAGCGACTTCATGGTTAAAGTCATTTTGAACGGGCCAGCGCCAGCGTATCCGGTTGAAATCCCAGTAACCCTTGGCGGCACAGCCGAGCTAGACAGTGATTACACCGTCTCAGCATCTTCTATTATGATCGAGTCGGGCCGAATGGGCATGATGACAATCTCGGTGCTGTCTGATGAAGTTGAAGAGGGCACCGAAAGCATTGAAGTGACCTTGGGCGCGCCTGCTGCGAATGCGGTACTGGGCTCAGCTTCAACGAGCATGATTAGCATTATTGAAACCCAGGAGCCACCTGCTCTGAAGTTGTCCGTTAGTCAGGGCGATCAAAATG
>JABJAS010000309.1 GCA_018666055.1 Halieaceae bacterium
GAGAGCGTATTGCCTATGGCGCAAGAGCGTTGGCAAAAGGCGGCAAGAATTCGCTGCCTGACATGGCCTTTCCGGGTGGCGTCTTGATTGGCTGTGACGCCGGCACGCTCAATAGTGTCAAAATCAAAGGGAATCACACCGCCATGAAAAGCGGGATGTTGGCAGCCGAGAGTGTTATGGCCGCCTTACAAACTGATGGGGTTGCCCCTGCGCGCTTAGAAGACTTTAGCGCGCGTATTAACGATTCTTGGCTTGGCAAAGAATTGCATAGTTCACGCAACTTTTCAGGATTCATGCATAAGTTTGGCACCTTGCTGGGCGCCGCGATGGTGTGGATTGATCAGAATATTTTTTCGGGACGACTTCCCTTTACATTACATGACACGAAGCCCGATTACGCGTGCCTCGACGAAGCGGCCCAGTCCAAAAAGATTGACTATCCCAAACCCGATAACAAGTTGACCTTCGATCGTCTTTCTTCGGTCTTCTTGTCCAATACCAATCATGAGGAGGATCAGCCATGCCATCTGACGCTGGGCGATCCGAGTATTCCAATTGCCGTTAACTTTCCCAAATACGCTGAGCCCGCTCAGCGTTACTGCCCAGCGGGCGTCTACGAAATCGTGGAAGAACCAGCCGGACCCCGGTTTCAGATCAATGCCCAGAACTGTGTGCACTGCAAAACCTGCGACATCAAAGATCCTTCGCAAAATATCAACTGGGTGAGTCCAGAAGGCTTCGGCGGTCCAACTTATCCTAATATGTAGGCTAGCCCTGCACTCCTAGGCCAGAGAAAAGCGGGCACCGGCACTCTCGATACAGTGTGTCGTGTCCGCAAGCTCAGCGAGGCGATACCAAGCGGGTCGCGAGCACAGCGCTGAGAGCCCGTGGGGCAGCGTGACATACGCAGCACCGTTGGCTCTAGGCTCCAAGCGCAGTGGGTGTTGATCAGACACGACGAACCGGCCCCCAGCGTTCAACACTGCAATGAGTTCTGATTCTCCGTCACTCACCCTTTGCTCGAAATCGTTAATGATTAAGGGGTGTAGCGCTACGGCCACGCGGCATTTTTCGACCGGCGTCACCAGAAAATAATCGCCATCCTCTTCGCGTCTCAGTATTCCTGCAAACAGCTGCCACAATTCTGCTCGCTTGATCGGCATTCCTTCGTGATACCAGGTGCCATCAGCACGAATGGCCATGTCAATATCGCCGCAGTAATCCGGGTTCCAAAGATGAAGTGGTGCCGGGTGCCGGCCGTTAATGGACGCCATCTGAGTGCTGCGCGCAGTAGCATGGTGTCGGTCTGGCACGCTGCCTAGCAGGTTTTGCAGTTTGCTCGCGTCGGTATCCGATGGCTGCTCCGCCATAAGTCTTTCCTCATTGTGCCCGCTGATTTGCGTCAGCGGAGAACAATATCCGACTCATTGCGCTGAAACAGCATGAATTCGCTAAAACTCACCTGCTGTTGCTCGGTAGCCCGACGGTTGGTCAGTTGGTCACGCTCGCCGATTGACAGCCCGTTAACGCTACCCGGCGAAACGCGTGCCAGCTGGACTACCGCATATCCCTCGCCCGGAATTGACACCGTGCGCAACTCGGAGGTCTCTCCTGCTGTCATGTTAAACGCCGCATCTAATACTGAACGGGGTAACTGGCTTACCAAACGGGTCGCGGCTAATTCGACTCGCCACTCTAGATCGAGGGTTTGCGCAACCTCTTCTAGCGTCTCGCCACTCTCAAGCGCGTTTTGTGCTGTGGTCTGAATCATAGAAAGCGCCGCGGTCTGCAGCTGTGAACGGAGCAGTTCGATCACCTCAGTTTCGACCTCGCGAAACGGAGCGGTTTGGGGAGGACGCACCTCATGCACTCGCACCACCACAAAGCGTCGCTCCGCTAACTCCAGTACATCACTGTTGTTACCGTCAATTTTGACATCTTCAGCAAACGCCGCCGCTCGCAATCGCGCGTCAGAAAAAACCCCCTGCCCCGCCGCAACGGTGAACGCGTCAGAACGCAAAACCGACACACCCAGTGCGTCAGCGGGCCCGCTGAGGTCCGCCGCATTGAACGCGGCATCGCGCAATTCCTCAACGGCAACCAGCAGCGTCCTTTCCGCTTCCGCGGCCTCAATGGAGGCGCGTAATTCATCTTTAACCGTTTCATAACTTACGGAATTGCCGTCAATCCGCTCTTCAAGTCGAATGATATGCGTCCCCGCATCCGTCTCTACCGGCGCGGAAATGTCACCGGGCAACATCAGTCCCGCAATGGCTTCTTCCATGGCCTCTGGAAACGTGGCGCCATCTGTAAATCCGAGCTCTCCGCCCAGCGCCGCCGAGCCAAGGTCGTCCGATAGTGCCGCAGCAACATCAGCAAAATCGACTCCGTCATTTAACTGGGTAGTCACTGTTGAGAGTCGATTGGCAAACGCCTGATCCGTCTCCTCTCCGTCCTGCATGAGCAAGATGTGTGAGACTCTGGTTTGCTCTGAAACCTGATATTCGTCTTTAACAGCTTCATACTGTTCTCGCACCAAGGCATCATCCACGACGACCTCAAAATCCGCCGGTTTCAGCTCAATGTAATCGACAATCAATTGCTCTTGAGTGAAAAACAGTGACTCGTTATCAGCGTAAAAAGCTCGCAATGCATCGTCTGACAGTGCGTCGTCCTTTAACAGTGAATTGTCTGGCACTACCAAAAATCGCACATCCCGTTCTTCTGCCATGACATTGGCTGCTGCGGTGAGTTCAGTCGCGGTGACAAACTCCGACTCACTGATCGCCGACTGCAGCTGAGCAAGCACGATATCGTCCGCTTGCGCGCGCCGAAATCGCTCGAGGGTGTAGCCGGCGTTGGCTAGAACACTCTTATAAGCGTCGGGGGAGAACTCGCCATCGAATTGAAAAGCCTCAATTGAGGTGATTGACTGGCTCACTTGAGCGCCTGAGGCAACCAGCTGAAGTGCAGCCGTCTTCTGCAGCAATAATGCCCGCTGCACCAATGAATCCAGTGCCCGTGGCCGTAAGCGCTCGTCGTCGAGCAGCGCTGGATCAATGTCCTCACCGAGGATACTGATCAATTGTCGTTTTTGCTGGGTAATCGCTTCTTGCAGGGCGAAAGGCGTGATTTCCTCGCCGTTAACCTCTGCGACCGATGTACCCGCCCCGCTGGGTAGGAGTGTCTCCAAGCCGAAAGCGGCGAAGGACAACACGATGAGACCAATAATCACTTTGGCCGCCGTACTCTGCGTGCTTTGGCGCATTGTTTGAAGCATGGTGTGCTAACTCTGTAGTGTCGGTCTCCGCTTACCTTCCAACAAGTTGGTAACAGCGTTTATCTGCGAAGCGCTGTCCTTTTGCCGGCTGGCAATACGGGAATCAATATATAAAGAAGGCGCACTATGGCGCCTTCCAAGAACCGCCACCCAATGGATGGCGAAGCAAACGGTGTTACTTGTTAACCGCGTCCTTTAGGGCTTTCCCCGCCTTGAACCCTGGCGTGTTCGAGGCTGCGATCTGGATCGTTTCACCTGTTCTGGGGTTGCGTCCCTGACGGGCTGCTCGCGCCTTCACAGCAAAGGTACCAAATCCTACCAGCGATACACTACCGCCTTTAGCGAGTGCTCCTGTAATCGCTCCAATAGCCGCATCGAGTGCTCGGCCTGCAGAGGCTTTCGAAAGATCCGCGTCAGCGGCGATGGCATCAATCAATTCATTCTTGTTCACGTTATTACCCCTCGAGTATTTTGAGCTTAAGCTTCAGTGGCACATTTAACAGAGCCAGCCTATAGCCTACTCCTCCGCGCCCCCACCGGTCAACGCACTAAACGTTGTAAATCAATGGGGTCTAGGCCGTTTTGGGGCGGTTTTATCCGCCTCGCTATCCTCACCCTGTGCAACTGAGGCCATGCCCTCTAGGTAAGCATCATCATCGAGTGACTCTGGCAGGCGTTCCAGTGCGATCGACAGTACCTCGTCGATCCATTTTACCGGCCGGATAACCACATTCTCCTTGATGTTGTCGGGCACCTCTTGCAAGTCTCGCTCATTTTCGTGGGGGATGATCACCGTCTCAATACCACCCCGTTTAGCGGCCAATAACTTTTCTTTGAGCCCGCCAATCGGCAGCACCTCACCTCTGAGCGTAATCTCTCCGGTCATCGCGACGTCAGAGCGCACGGGGATATCAGTAAAGCTGCTGACCAGCGCCGTGCACATCGCAATACCCGCGCTGGGGCCATCCTTCGGTGTTGCGCCCTCGGGAACATGGATGTGCATATCCCGGGAATCGTGAAGCTTGGCCGCAATCCCTAGGGCTTGAGACTTGGCACGAACTACCGTAATCGCCGCCTGAATCGACTCTTGCATGACGTCGCCCAGCGACCCCGTCTTCACCACACGTCCCTTACCCATGGTAGAAGCCACCTCTATGGTGAGCAGCTCTCCCCCTACGGATGTCCAAGCAAGTCCAGTAACCTGCCCGACCTTGTTTTCTTTCTCTGCAGTACCAAAGTTAAACTTTCTGACGCCCAACACATCAGAGAGCATTTCAGGAGTGACTGATTGCCCGGGTTTCAGCTCTCCGAGTGCAAAGCCTTTGACCATTTTCCGGCACACCTTTGCGATC
>JABJAS010000310.1 GCA_018666055.1 Halieaceae bacterium
ACGCCGTTTGCGCTCGTGGTTAGCCTTGTGGTGATCGCGCAATGTCTCGCGATGCGCAAACTGCTGCAGGATCCAAAACAATTTGCCCCCTGGTACAACGCCACGGGTGTCTCCCTTTATGTCTTGGGCATGATGGCCGTCGCAATCGGTCTCGGCGGGTGGCTAGCATGAGCCTATCCCAGGCAAGACAGCTGAGTTGGTGGCATATTGTTCGCCTGGGCCTTATCCAGACGGCACTGGGTGGCATTGTGGTACTCACCACTTCTACGCTGAATCGAATTATGGTGGTGGAGCTGGCACTCGCTGCCTCATTGCCAGGCTTTTTAGTGACCATCCACCACATTGTGCAATTAGCGCGACCGCGGATCGGTTACGGCTCTGACATCGGAGGTCGCCGAACGCCTTGGATCGTCGGTGGTATGTTTATTTTAGCGATCGGCGGAGTTGGCGCTGCATTTGGCACGACCCTGATTCCGCAAAACCACTGGTTAGGCGTCGGCATTTCAGCACTGGGCTTTTTTGCGATCGGCGTCGGCACCGGCGCCACGGGCACCTCCTTACTCGCGCTGTTGGCAAAGCATGTTGCCTCAGAGCGCAAGCCCGCAGCGGCGGCACTGGTATGGTTCATGATGATCATCGGCTTTGCCGTCACCGCCGGCGTTGCCGGACACTTTCTCGACCCCTACTCCCCTGAGCGATTACTGGTTGTGACATCGACGGTCTCGCTGCTCGCCGTTCTCATCACGCTACTGGTGATTCGCGGCATTGAGCCCGCGTCCTCTGCAGCAACAGAAACTGAGGTCGTAGCATCAGAGATCTCGGCGAAAAGTCCGTTCATGACAGCGCTGGCAGAGGTGTGGACTGATCCACAAGCGCGCATCTTTACTATTTTTGTTTTTGTGTCGATGCTCGCTTACTCGGCTCAAGATCTTATTTTAGAACCCTTTGCGGGCCTCGTATTTGGGCGCACGCCTGGAGAATCGACACAGCTGGCGGGCGTGCAACATGCCGGTGTATTACTCGGTATGGCAGCGATGGCGGCGTCGACACTACTCTTTAAGTCGCGCGGCGCCAGTCTATTACGACTATGGATCCGCGGCGGCTGCCTACTCTCAGCTGCCGCACTCTTTTTACTGTGCTGGGGCGGGCTCACCAGCATTACGTGGCCTCTTGAGGCTAACGTCTTTTTACTCGGCACGGCCAACGGCGGTTTTGCCGTCGCTGCGATCGGCGCCATGATGGTACTGGCCAGTGCCGGCCAGCAGAAACGCGAGGGCATCCGCATGGGATTATGGGGCGCCGCTCAAGCCATTGCTTTTGCCCTTGGCGGCTTTTTGGGCACCGTGGCAGTTGATCTCACACGCTATTGGCTCGATGAACCCGCTATCTCTTACGGGCTCGTTTTTGCCTGCGAAGGATTTTTATTTTTAATTGCCGCGTCACTGGCGCGGCACATTCATATCGCCAACTGGGGCCTCAGCAACGAACCCGCTGCTCCCTCCTTTGGTGACATTGCTCTAGCGGAAGCTGGAGAGGGAGGCATCAGATGACACAACCGAATGCAGATTACGACACAATCGTAGTCGGTGGCGGCCCTTCGGGCGCGACTGCTGCTCATGAGCTCGCAAACAAGGGTCACCGAGTATTGCTTTTGGAACGTGGCTTTAGGATTAAACCCTGCGGTGGCGCCATCCCTCCTTGCCTACTGCAGGAATTCAATATTCCCGATCACTTGGTCGTTGCGCGAATCCGTTCAGCGCGCATGATCTCTCCCAAAGGTCAGTCGGTGGATATGCCGATCGATGGCACTTTTGTCGGCATGGTCGATCGCGATGAATTTGATCCCTGGTTGCGACAACGCGCTAGTGACGCTGGCGCAACGGTGGTACCCGGTGTCTTTAAATCACTCGAGTATCAGGAAGAGTTGGTCTCACTCACGTACCAAACGAAAGATGAAAACCCCCGCACGATCACCGTCACGGCGCGCAGTGTGCTCGGTGCTGACGGCGCTCGCTCTGCGGTTGCCAGAGCCACGATCCCTGATGCAGAGAAAACGCCTTGGGTGCTCGCTTATCACGAAATCATCGAGGTGCCGGACGATCAGAATTGGGATGCCTATGACCCTGATCGCTGTGACGTCTGGTACCAAGGCCGTCTTTCACCAGATTTTTACGCCTGGGTTTTTCCTCACGGCAAAAACGCGAGTATCGGGGTGGGCAGTGCACACAAAGACTTCTCTGCCAAAGCTTCAGTAGCGGCCTTACGCGCCGATGTGGGATTGGCCGAGGCGACCACCAAGCGCAAAGAAGGCGCTCCGATTCCGATGAAGCCAATGAAACGCTGGGACGACGGCCGCGCGGTCTTAGTGTCGGGTGATGCAGCGGGTGTAGTCGCACCAGCCTCTGGTGAGGGCATCTACTACGCCATGCTCTGTGGGCGACTGAGCGCCAATGCCCTCCATGCGTACTTAGCCACGGGGGATGCACGGTCACTCGCTCAAGCGCGCAAGCAATTTATGAAGCTGCACGGCAAGGTCTTTTGGGTACTCGGATTACTGCAGCGGTTTTGGTACGGCACCGACAAGCGACGTGAAAAGTTTGTCGCCATGTGTCGCGACCCAGACGTACAAACCTTAACGTGGCAGTCATACACCACCAAAAAATTGGTGCGTCGCAGACCTTTTGCGCATATTCGTGTGTTCTTTAAGGACTTGGCACAACTACTGGGACTGGCACGCGCCTAAACATGCCTGACTGGTTCACTATTGCCGGGCTCATTGATGTCATTTTGCTGGGCATGATGATCGAGGCACTCTGGCTCTTTTGGCGCCATCGCAAAGCGGGGCTTAACGGTCCACCACCGCTGCTACTGCATCTAGTGTCAGGTGCCCTCTTGCTCGTTGCGATGAAACAAGCAATTGCCGATATGCCTGCTCTCTTTATCGCAGCCACGATGGGCGTTGCCGGCTTAGCGCACATCGCTGACCTACGCAGCGCATCAAACACCTGATGTAATCACTCGGGTGGGTACCACCGCACTCAATGATGGACTAGATTCTGACGCTAGTGACTGGCGGGTAGTTAGCCGCAGTCGATGGGGTACGTCGTGCCTCCCTAGTTGATGACACTCGCTCAGGGCTGCAGAGTCGCTGACTAGCGCCACAGCATCTTAGCGGCGTATCTGGTAAATTCGCAATTGATCCTCAAGACGACGCCTGTCCATGCCCGTTACCCCCTTTATCTTATCGATCATGTTATCGATGTTGGTAGTGTGTCTGCGCACTGTCGCCGCCCCCATTGTGCAACCGGGCGCACCCGGCGAGACCTC
>JABJAS010000311.1 GCA_018666055.1 Halieaceae bacterium
GATTACGCGCACTATAGAACGCATGGCGGCGTTTTTTGCCACCCTAGGCTTCGATGTCGTAGAGGGGCCTGAGGTCGAAGACGATTATCACAATTTCGAAGCGCTCAATATTCCAGCGCACCATCCGGCGCGGGCGATGCATGACACGTTTTACGTTGATGATAATCATGTGTTAAGGACCCATACCTCCGGTGTTCAGGTGCGCACCATGGAGCGTCAAGCCCCCCCCATTAGGGTCATTTGCCCAGGACGGGTTTATCGATGTGATTCTGACTTGACCCATTCGCCCATGTTTCATCAGGTAGAGGGGTTGTTAGTCGACCACAATGTGAACTTTGGTCAACTGAAAGGCATTATCCAGCAATTTTTGGCTGCGTTCTTTGAGCAGGATGATTTGGCAGTGCGCTTTAGGCCCTCTTATTTCCCTTTCACAGAGCCCTCTGCAGAGGTCGATATTCAGTGCGTAAAGTGTGCGGGAAAGGGCTGTCGTATTTGCAGTGGAACTGGTTGGCTCGAAGTGATGGGCTGCGGGATGGTGCATCCGCGTGTGCTCGCAATGAGTGGTATCGATGGAGAGCAATTTTCTGGCTTCGCCTTTGGCATGGGTGTTGAGCGTCTGGCGATGTTGCGTTACGGCATTGGAGATCTGCGATTGAACTTTGAAAACGACCTTCGTTTTCTCTCTCAGTTTCGATGAGGCGGCCCCATGATTTTATCTGAAAGTTGGCTCCGTGAGTGGGTGAACCCTGATCTGGGTTCCCATGAGCTAGCGCATCGTTTAACGATGGCCGGTCTCGAAGTCGATGCAGTGACGGTGCTGGCCGAGGGGTTGAGTGGTGTGGTCGTGGCAGAGATTGTCGCTGCTCAGCAACACCCTGATGCTGACAAGCTCAAGGTTTGCTCGGTGAACACTGGGAGCGATACCGTACAAATAGTCTGTGGCGCGCCCAATGCTGAGGTGGGTCTGAAGGTGCCTTTGGCGCAGCCTGGCGCCAAGCTACCCGGTGGTGTGAAAATTAAGAAAGCCAAACTCCGCGGCGTTGAATCACAAGGCATGCTGTGCTCGGCTGCCGAGCTCACGCTCTCAGAGGATCACGATGGGCTGTTAGCGCTGGCGTCTGACGCGCCGGTTGGCACAGACATTAAAGAGTATCTCAATCTTGATGATCGTTTGATTGAAATTGGGTTGACGCCAAATCGGGCCGATTGTTTGAGTGTGCTGGGCGTGGCGAGAGATTTGGCGGTCGTCGTCGATTTGCCTTTCAATGGTGAGGCTTCCGCTCCGGTTGCACCCACACTCGACGAGACCCTCCCCGTTACTGTACTGAGCCCCGAAAAGTGCCCTCGGTATCTGGGTCGGGTTATCAGAGACGTCGATATCAATCGGCCAACCCCACTATTTATGGTTGAGCGGCTAAGACGATCCGGTATCCGCTCGATCGATCCGGTAGTCGACATTACCAATTACGTAATGTTAGAAATTGGACAGCCGCTGCATGCCTTTAACCTTGAGGCTCTAGAGGGCGGTATTGTTGTGCGAGAGGCCCAGCCTAATGAGGCCCTGACGTTATTGGACGGTCAATCGCGAGAGATGACGGCGGGCACGTTAATGATCGCTGATGAGGTCAAGCCACTTGCCATTGCCGGTATTATGGGCGGTGAAGGGAGCGGTGTTGATCAGCAGACCCGCCACTTATTCCTCGAAGCCGCTTTTTTTACGCCAGAGCTGATGGCTGGGCGCGCTCGGCAATACGGGTTGCACACCGACGCATCTCACCGATACGAGCGAGGCGTTGATCCAGAACTGCCTTATCGTGCGATAGAGCGTGCAACGACCTTACTGATGGAGTGGGTCGGCGGAAAGCCAGGGCCGATTACCGATATCTCTGCCACCGAGCATTTACCGGTTCGTGCGGGTGTGACGCTACGTGCCTCTGCTATTAAGGCAATGCTGGGCATTGAGGTGCCAGCGGACGAGGTCACTCGGATACTCAAGGGACTCGGGTTTGAGGTGGTGGTCGACTCAG
The DNA here is from genome assembly GCA_018666055.1 of Halieaceae bacterium. Classification (GTDB taxonomy): domain Bacteria; phylum Pseudomonadota; class Gammaproteobacteria; order Pseudomonadales; family Halieaceae; genus Luminiphilus. Next base: position 2,028 of record JABJAS010000311.1, read on the forward strand.
CTGCTGACGAGTGGTGCTGTACCGCACCGAGCTGGCGGTTTGATATGGGTCTAGAGGCAGATCTGATCGAGGAGATAGCCCGCATTTTTGGCTATGACAATATCCCCACACTGCCGGTTGAGGGAGCGTCGCAAGCAGGCGTGAACAGTGAAGCGATGGCCTCCCTCGCCGATATCCGACATCGACTCGTATCGAGAGGCTTCAATGAGGCGATTACGTTTAGCTTCGTAAGCCCTGATGCTCAAGCACTTTTCGATCCTGATTCGGTGCCTGTTGCATTGAAAAACCCCATCTCATCGGATCTTGCCGTGATGCGAACGTCCTTGCTGCCCGGGTTAGCGGGAGCCGCGGCGCACAACATTAAGCGCTAGATAACGCGCGTTCGTTTTTTTGAGACCGGGCTCCGTTTTTTACCCGAAGCTAACGGCTTAGCGCAAACGCCGACCTTAGCCCTCATTTTGTGCGGCGCTCGCACGCCAGAAGGTTGGTCTGCGCAATCTGAATCCGTCGATTTTTATGATCTTAAAGGCGAGATCGAGGCACTGCTCGCCGCAGCGGCTAAGCCAGTCACGTTTCGGTCTGCCATTAGGGCAGGTCTGC
>JABJAS010000312.1 GCA_018666055.1 Halieaceae bacterium
CTGCGGCGGCAGCATGGCTAGTCAAGCTTAGAACCAGATGTGCTTACTGCGACACCTTTGCTCCCCGCTTTCAGGCCGCCATTTTCGCTGTCTAGGGCGGGGGTAAGGCGCAGCAATCGCAGTCATACGCCACTATAACGGGTGGCCTAGAAGGGGTGGTCCAGAAGGGGGTGGCCAAGCCCTTAGGATGCGTCAGCCAACGAACGGCTCACCACCTCGAAAATATCTTTGGGTAAGGGGTCAATCGCCGCGATTTCCTCAAGTATTGCCCGCATTAGATCTTGCCCAGCGGCATATCGACGCCAGCGCGTTAAGGGCGCGAGCATGCGCGCGGCAATTTGTGGATTACTGGTCTGAATTTTCACGATGACGTCACCCAGCAAACGATACCCTGCGCCATCTGCACGATGAAACGCAATGGGGTTTGCCCCGGCAAAAGCGCTCACCAGCGCCCGCAATTTATTCGGATTACGCCAATCAAACGCGTCATGCTCCATTAACAACCTGACGCTCTCGACGCAGTCCTCTGCGGGGCGCGTTGCTTGAATGGTGAACCATTGATTGACGACAAGCGCCTCGTGCTGCCAGCGCTCGTAAAACGCCGCGAGCACCTGCTTCCGCGCAGCTGGCTCCTCATACTGAACAAGCCATCGTAGGGTTGCCAATCGGTCTGTCAGATTATCGGCTTGCTCGTGCAAAGCACGAATCGCCGACAGGTCACCCTCACCCGCTGCCAGCAAAAAGTCCTGCGCGACATGTTGCAGAGCGCGAACACCGATATCTGCCGCACTAGCGCAATAGGCACCTTGCAGACGATATTCCAAGGAAACCTGCTGCCAGTGATCAGCAAGTCGGCTTCCCAACAGCGCCTTCATTTGGTGACGGCGCGCATGGATAGTGGCAACGTCAACCAAACCCTTTTGTGCCGCTCGATCCGCCAAATACTCCTCACTCGGCAACGTAACCGTCAATGCCTTCATCGCAGGGTCCATTGCGCCGGTTAATACACGCTCACAAGCCTGAGCTAATTCTGGATTGATCTTCTCGGGCGCCTCACTGGGCTCTTTCCCCAGTGACTCTATAGACCGAGCCAGTAGATGTTGCGCGGCATCCCACGCCACGAACGCGTCGTCATCGCATCCCATCAACATCAGCAAAGCCGCATCGGACTGTTCTGTGGTGATTCGGATAGGCGCCGAAAATCCTCGAAGTAATGAAGGCACGGGCTCAGCAGGTATATCCTCAAAAATAAAGGTTTGCTCGGACTCGGTGAGCTCCAGCACACGCGTCGTCCCCGCACCCAGGTCAATGGGCTGAGCGTCCACCACTAACCCGGTGGCAACAGGAATCACCAGCGGTGCGTCTTGAGCGTCCTCTTGCAGGCGCGGATTATGCTGCCGCAGCGTCAAATGGTAGCGCTGCAACGCTGCATCGTAGCGGCCCTCAAACTGCACCTCAGGCGTACCCGGCTGTTCGTACCAACGTCTAAACTGCTCGAGGTCACGACCCGACGCCTCAGACAAACTGTCGACAAAGTCATCACAGGTCACAGCTTGTCCATCAAACCGCTCAAAATATAATTTGGTCCCAGCAAAAAAGGCCTCTGCGCCTAACAGGGTGTGCAGCATACGCACCACCTCAGCGCCTTTTTCGTAGACGGTCAGGGTATAGAAATTGGAGATGTCGACAAAGGCATCAGGGCGAACTGGGTGTGCCATGGGGCCCGCATCCTCAGCAAACTGATGCGTGCGCAAGAACATGACGTCTTCAACCCGTTTCACGCCGCGTGAATTCATATCCGCAGAGAATTCTGCGTCGCGAAAAACAGTGAATCCCTCTTTTAAAGTGAGCTGAAACCAGTCACGACAGGTCACCCGGTTACCGGAGTAATTATGGAAGTACTCGTGTGCAACAACCCCTTCGACTCGCTGATAACCGGCGTCGGTAGTAATGTCGGGGTGCGCTAGCACGCAGGAGGTATTGAATATGTTGAGACTCTTATTCTCCATTGCTCCCATATTGAAATCGTCTACCGCCACAATATTATAGAGATCGAGGTCGTACTCGAGGCCATAGACCTCCTCATCCCAGCGCATTGCGTTTTTCAGCGACACCATGGCGTGATCACAATAACTCAGGTCTTTTTCCTCTACCCAAATGTGCAGGTCGACCCGCTTACCGGAGCATGTA
>JABJAS010000313.1 GCA_018666055.1 Halieaceae bacterium
CGACCCAGTGCCGACGCGCAGTTGGCGACTCAGGCTGCGCAGCAGGCAGCCGGCGAGGATCCTACCGGTAATCGATCGATTGCGATCGTGATCAAGGACTTTGAACAAGAAGCCTGTTTTATTCTCATGCTCTGGGCTTTGGCGATCATGGGCTTTAAGGCCTCACGCACCCGTGCAGAGACGCTGATGCTCAATCAAGAATTAATCGCTATTGCAGAGGGGACTAGCATCCTACCCCGCGACGCGAGAGAACAATCGCGCTCGCTCGAAGCACTGCCCGCAGAAGAGCAGGATTATCTCCTTCCCCGCGCCCTCGCAAGTGCCTTGAGTCGTTTTACGACGACCGGCAGTATTCCCGCCGTATCGGATGCAGTCAGGGAGCAGTGTGATATCGAGGCGGATCGTCTGGACTCAGAGCTGTCCATGGTGCGTTATATCTCGTGGGCCATTCCCTCTATTGGGTTTATCGGTACCGTGCGCGGTATTGGCGACGCGCTCGGTCAGGCCTACAAAGCAGTGGAAGGGGATATTTCAGGGGTGACGGTGAGTCTAGGCGTCGCCTTTAACAGTACCTTTGTGGCCCTGGTGCTCTCTATTCTGATCATGTTTGCCCTGCACCAATTACAGCTATCACAGGAACGGCTCGTCCTCAGCACCCAGCGCTATATCGACCGCAACCTCATTCGTCACCTCTCGGTACCGCGCAACTGATGCGCTTACTGGATTGTAACGACGCCGCACTGAGGCTTTGGCACGAGGGTGAAGCGCAGTGGTCACCGGGGCTCGCTTGGTTCAATGACGGGCGTTACCAGTTTGGTGAGATCGCCTGGCAGCAAGCGAGGCGCGCGCCACGTGAAGTGAATACACGTTATTGGCACCGGCTCGCGACTCAACCGCTGAGTCCGGCATTGGGACCCGCGCGACACACGGCCGATTTAGCGCACGCCCACCTTGCCACGCTATTCCCCGATAACGCGATCGATGAACCGGTGGCGTTAGCGATACCTGGCGCCATGGACGCGGGACAACTGTCGCTCCTGCTGGGTATTTTGCAGACGCTGCCCGTGACGATCAGCGCGGTCATCCATCGCAGCGCTCTGGTGGGTGCGCATCTCGGCCAGCCTTGTGCGCATATTGAACTGCAGTTGCACCAAGCCAGCATCACCGTGATTGGCATCGACAACGGGGAAGCACACGTTGGCGATACTGGATTGCTGCCCGGATGTGGATTGTTGGGTTTACTGGATGAGATAGCAGAGGCAATTGGGCAGCAATTCGTGGCGCAAACGCGTTTTGATCCGCAGCGCCGCGCCGATACCGAGCAAGCACTGTACGAGCAAATACCCGAGCTCTTGAAAAAGCTCTCAACGCAACCCGAAGTCAGCTGCACGGTGGACGATCATACCGCCCGCATTAACGCCGACACGCTGCGGCCCGTTGGCGAGATGCTCTCACGCGAGTTGCGACAGGCGTTACCTGACTCGATCGAGCACATTGCCCTAGACACGTTGTTGTCAGACCTGCCAGGACTCTCACTACCCCACCCCACCACCGAGGTCGCACCCAGTGATCTGTGGCAAGCGATAGGTGCTCATCTGGTTCCCACAGAGGGAGAGCTGGTGTTTCAGCGACGGCTGGCATGCCAAAAGCATGACAGCGAAACATCGCCTAGCACTCCAGCAGTCGCCGAACCGTCATCGTTACAGCCCGCGCCTTCACAGGAGGCAATACAAGCCACTCATCAGGTCGTGTCAGGCCGCGCAAGGCTGATGGTCGCTGGAGCGCCCATCGCGCCTAGCGTCGAACTGGCAGCCCCCGGCACCTTATTGATTTCACCGAACACGCTTGTTCACCTCAACGGTCAACCTTGCGAGGGCGAAGTGTCGATTCGGCCTGGAGACCGATTGGTCGTGGGGACCCTCGAGGTACTGTTTATCTCACTGGAGGTTTAATTTTTGGCACGCCGAAAACGCCAAGCTTCCACCTTTAACCTGAGCTTCCTCGATATCATGTCCTGTGGCTTTGGCGCCGTTGTATTAGTATTCCTGATCATTGACCACTCACTAGAAATCGAAATCCAGACCGTCAACGCAGAGGTACTCGCCGAAGTGAATCTGCTGGATGAGGATATTCGTGAGGGTGAGGCGGGGCTGGTTCGCCTTCGCAATGCGCTCGATGAAGCAGACCTCGAGATCGTTGAAGCCGATGGTTTAGCAACCCGTATTACTGAAGAACTCGATGAATACGAAGCCCTGATCGCCTCGATTGAAGAATCGGGTGTGAGCGAGACTGACGCCGTGACTCAGCTAAAAGCGGAGATCAATCAATTAGAGGAAAAAATCCGACTCCTTCAAGAAGCGGCCGAAGCTGAAGCTGGTCGCAGTGCAAGAGAATTCGTCGGAGAAGGGAACCGGCAGTACCTGACCGGCCTGAACCTAGGCGGGGATCGCATCATCATTTTGGTCGATACCTCCGCCAGTATGCTGGCGAACCAGTTAATCAACGTGATTCGCTTACGCAGCATGGATGAAGCACTGCAAAAACAGGCCGGCAAATGGACGCGAACACTCGATACCGTAGATTGGCTGACTGCCCAGTTACCCGTTAACGCGCAATTTCAGGTGATGACGTTCAACACCGAAGCCGCACCGGTGCTCCCTGGTACGCAGACACAATGGCTTGAGGTAGCCGATACGCCCAAGCTAGAAGCGATCAGCGCCGCGCTACGCGAGCGGGTGCCCGCTGGCGGGACGAGTTTATACAATGCGTTCGAAGCCCTGCGTGCCCTACCCACACCACCGGATAATATTTTTTTGCTGACCGACGGCTTACCGACGCAGGCTGAGCGGCCACCCCGCGGTAGCAAAGTGAGTGGCAACCAGCGCCTCCAATTTTTCCGAGACGCGATCCGACGGCTACCGAGCAATGTGCCGGTCAATATCGTTCTATTTCCTATGGAGGGAGATCCGATGGCGGCATCGGAATACTGGCAGTTGGCACAAGCCTCCAGCGGCAGCTTTTTGTCGCCCTCCATCGACTGGCCCTGAGGCATCATCTTGCGACAACGACGCCCCCCACCTGAGTTCTCACTATCCTTTTTGGACGTCATTTGCTGTGGTTTTGGTGCCGTCATTTTATTACTCATGATTACCAAAACCGTGCAACCACAGGTGATTGAAAAAGCCACCATTGATGCCGAGGCGGCTATCGCGCAGCTCACCGAACAGCTCTTTGAGATTCGTGGCGAAACCACCATTCTCAACCGCGATCTTACGGTCAAGCGAGAGCAGATCTCAGATTATGATGAGCAGATCGCGATTTTGCAGGGCACGCTCGCTCGGACACGATCAAATTATGATGCGCTAAACCTATCGCAAAACGCGAACGCGATTATTCGTGAACAACTCGCCATTGCTCGACAGAAACTGTCAGAGGAGGAACTGCGTTTACTGGGTCGTAACGCGCAAAAGAAAAATCAATTGATTGGTGGCATTCCTGTCGACAGTGAATACATTATTTTTATCATCGACACCTCGGGGTCCATGTTTTCCTATGCGTGGGAACGCATGTTGTTAGAGATGGAGGCCACGCTCAATATTTACCCCGAGGTCAAGGGCATACAAGTGCTCAACGATATGGGCAACTACTTATTCAGTCGCTATCGCGGCGAATGGATTCCCGATACCCCCGCGCGCCGCAGTTTGATCCTGCAGAATCTCCGAAATTGGAATGTGTTCTCAAACTCCTCGCCAGTTGAGGGGATCACCAATGCGGTGCGCACTTTTTATGACCCTGGTAAGAAAATCTCGATTTATGTCTTCGGTGACGAGTTCACGGGGGCCTCGATTCAATCAGTGGTGCAAACCGTAGACAAACTCAATGCTGAGGAGGCTGGCGGTGAGCGACGGGTCCGGATTCACGCTGTCGGGTTTCCGGTGCAATTCATTCGCCCACCCGAGTTACAGGCGACCGGTGTACGTTTTGCTACACTGATGAGGGAACTGACCCTAAGAAACGGTGGTAGCTTCGTTGGTCTCAACAATTTTAGGCCCTGATTCAAGTGCTTGGTGGCGACGACTTGTCCTGCTCGGCCTTACCGTATTGCTAACAGGGTGCTCGTCAAAGCAGGTGATCGTTGAGGGCAACTTCCCTGAGCCTTTGCTCGACCCTTTACCCATCACCATGGGGGTGATCTACCCCCCGGCGTTTGCGCAGCATGAGTTTTTCGATGAGGCTAAGGGGCGCGCCGATTCCGATTGGCTGGTGAAAACCGGTGAGGCGCAAGTCGCCTTCTGGGATATCTTGCTGGGCGGTCTGTTTCAGGAGGTGGTCCATATCGACAGCTGGGAAACCGTCGAATCCGAAGGAGGTCGCATCGATGGCGTGTTGATTCCCTCGATTGCTGAGCTGCAATACACCGTGCCAACGCACACCAACGTCAAGGTCTACGAGATCTGGATGCGTTATGAGTTTCGCCTCGTCGATATTGCTGCGATCCATC
>JABJAS010000314.1 GCA_018666055.1 Halieaceae bacterium
GAGTCGCCAGCCACGCCCGATCCGCCACCGCGGTGAAGCAAGCGGTCAATGCGGGGGTCGATTTTATTGGCCATGCTAATTACCTCGACGACGAGGCGCTTGCGTTGTTGGCGCAACACAAAGAGCGCATTTTTGTCGGCCCTGCGGTCGCTTGGGAAATGACCTTTGTCGAACATTACCGCGCATTTGGCTTCGAGGAGGGCGGGCCTGAACATCAGGGCTATGCGGCAGAACTTGAGGCGACGAAGACCTCAGTGAAAAGAATGCGAGAGGCGGGAGTGCGCGTGCTGATCGGCGGCGACTATGGCCTCAATATCACGCCACACGGCAGTTATGCCAAAGAGCTCGAGTATTTTACCCGCGACTTTGGCTTCAGTCCGGCCGAAGCGCTGCAGGCCGCTACCAAGCACGGCGGGGAAGCTTTTATGCCCGGTGGGAATCTGGGGACACTGGAGCCGGGTCAGTTGGCAGACATCGTCGTGGTGAACGGCAATCCGCTTGAGGACATTACCGTGTTGCAGAATCCGGACAACATTCCTGTTGTCATTAAGGATGGACAAATTTATGCCGGGTTGTTGCACTCGCATTCCCCTTATCTCTTGTCAGCAGACGAATTTGGCGGGTTGCTCGGCGCCCCGGGTTAAAAGGCCTGTCCATAAGGCTTGGTGGTGCCGCCACTCGCGCCTGACAGCCGTTTGTTGTTGCGGCGCCAAGAAAACTCACACTGAGACGAAACAAGCGGGGTAATCTATTCCTCGTCGGCATGCTGCTCACAGCGGTGAGCCCTCTTTCTGTTCAACCATGCGTTGCAGTGACACTTTGTCCAAAGCCTTTTTCAGAGCGGCATGCTTGTGGTTAGCACACGCGCCCTTTTTGCCTCAGGCTGCGATTGTTACTGCGGTGATAGCAGTCGCCAACGTCTCTGCAGGTGTGTTCTTGAGTGGGTTTACTTCAACTTCAAAAAGGCGCTCAATAAGGCTTGAGTTGAGACACTTAGGACGTGTCGGAGGGGAGCCATGAAAGCACTGAAGCAGCCGGACCGTGCGTAGTTTGCCATGAAGACGACGAACGAAACATCGCCTTTCAAAATAAAGGGATTTGACTCTGCTGGGACGATCGAGGAGTTCATCGCTTACGTAGAGCAGTTTGATCTGAGCGGCCCGGTATGGATACACGAAGAATTCCACGGCGCCCACACTTATTGGTTCGATGAGTCTGAATCCGCAAATGTGCCCACTGTCGGCGGCGTAAAAGTAGATAAGGCCAGAATGTTCGTCGACGATGCCGGGGATACGATGATTTTGCTGGGCTTTTATGATCGCTGCTCTGAAGAGCTGTCAGAACATAAATTGGGTGAATCGCTAACGAAGAAAGCGCGGGTCCTTTTTGCTGTTTTGGAAAATGCATTTGGTCCACATCGGCCAAACGAAAGCGGCAGCTCATACGTTTCAGAGCACAAAGGACTCCACTCACTTGAGATGGGAGAGGGCGGGTTTAGCACCGGTTTTCATGATGACGATGTCCCGTGGGTGTGCGATACAACCATTTGCCTACAAACCAAATACAGTGCATCGCGGGATGCCGATTACGACGACATTTAGCTGTGATTCCCCCGCAGTCGGCGCCCCTTACCGCAGATCAGGGCGCGATGTGGCTGTGCCTGATCCTCTCGAAAAGGACAGGGGAAACCTATTCGATAGAAGGCAATGAAACGAGGAGCCGCCTTTGGTTGCCCAAGTGGAGTGAATCCTCGTGGCGACCGGGCAAGTTTGGGGAGCGTCATTCTCTAGCTGTCTTCCAATTCTCCAAGCGCCTCGCTGACCGCCAGATCTTCCGCCATTATCATAAATGAGTTGCCGTATCGGCCATCCGAGGTGAGGGCAAAGCGCTACCGATTGCATTACACTGAGGTGAAGGAGCGGTGTGATATGTCAGTAAACAGAAACGGTTGGTTCTATGCGCTCGTCGCCGGCCCTGTCTTAATCGGAGCAGCGTACGGCATTAGCTTAGTCTTGACAGGCGCTGAGTCGGCAGGCGAGACGGGTTCCCCAGGTCTGTCTGTCGCATACGGGCTATTACTCTGGGTCGGCGCGCCCATTGCGTTCGTGGCTGTTTTGCCAATCCTCTTCGGCGTCGTCAAGGCTCTCACCAAATCCTAGGTATGCCCTGAAAATCCAAAGCGCTAGATTAAGAGGGGCTCGGAGAGGCGGGGGTTTGGCGATAGGGTAGAGGGTATGGATCACTAAACCCTAATACGATGTCGCTTCAGGGTCTTCGTGGGACCGACCGGCAGGACTCTTATCTGCAACCGACGGCGTTGATCGTCATCTGTTGGTAATCCACAGCGATTGATAGGGGGCGAGCCTCCATTCTGGCAGGTCGACCTCTACGGGTTCCCCCGAAATAAGATCACGCCAACTGTCATTGAGCACGAGGTTCAGCTGACTGATGGGCAAAGTCTGTTCCATTGCGCTGAGATTGTGAATGCAAAATAGACTCTGCCGCCGGTCAAGTGACTGCCGCCAAAAGCCGAAGAGATGGTCGCCGAGGTGCAGGGTGAGCTGAGTCGCATTGGGATGAAATGCAGGCTGCTCTTTTCTCAGAAAAATAAGGCGCTTAAGTGAGTTAAACACAGCGTTATGATCTGAAGTGGTGTCATCTAGTGCGGCGCTGAGTTGACTCAGTTCCCACTGGTGCCGATTGATGGAACGCTTTTGACTAGTGTGGGCCAGTCGCTGCAGATCATTGCGGGTGCCTAATAGCGAATGAATATAGAAAGCCGGCACGCCCTCAAGCCCGAGCATGATGGCATGGGCGCATAAGTACCGTTCGAGCCCCCACTGGTCCTTGCCCCCGACGGTGCCCTGCAGCGCGTCTCTCAGGGCGATATTAATTTCATAGGGTTTGGCGGCAGATTCTGCAGTTTTACGCCAGGATATGCGTCCTCCAAACTGCTCCATTGTCGCCAGTAATTGATCCACCTCCTCTTGTTCTAGTAATCCTTCAACCGGGCGAAGGCCGATGCCGTCATGAGAAGCGATAAAGTTAAAATAAACGGTGCCATCTAGAGCAGGAGGCATGCTCATCATCCAGGTAGAGAGGTACCGGCTATTGCCTGTGACGAGCGCGTGGATCAATAGTGGCGGGAGAGAAAAGTTGTAAATGCCGTGCGCCTCATTGGCATTGCCAAAGTAAGAGAGGTTTTCGCGGTTTGGCACGTTGGTTTCAGTAATGACAATCGCATCTGCCTGCGCACACTCTATGATCAACCGAAACAGCCGAATCAACTCATGAGTTTGAGGCAGATTCATGCAGGTCGTGCCGCTCTCTTTCCACAGAAAGGCAACTGCGTCTAGCCGGAAGACACGCACGCCAGCATCAAGTAGCTCCCTGATAATTGCGACAAATTCCACCACCACCGCAGGATTCGTAAAATTAAAATCCACTTGATCCGGGCCAAAGGTGCACCACACGTCCCGGTCCCCTTGCGCAGTAGTCACTGTATTGAGCAATGGAGAAGTTCGAGGGCGGACCACTTTACGGGTGTCGAAAGTCTCATCCGGCGTAAAAAAATAATCGTTGCCAGGCGCCTCTGCCTGACGAAAGTTTTCGAACCAGGCGGACCGGCTCGAGCAATGATTGAGAACAAGGTCTGCCATCAAACGATAGTCGATACCTAATCGGGTAATGTCCGACCATGTGCCAAGTGCCTCGTTGACGCTGGAATAGTCCAGAACGGCAAAACCATCGTCGGAGGTCCAGGGGTGGAATGGCAGGACATGCACCCAAGACACGAGTGCACCGAGCTGTCGAGTCAAAAAGCGATGCAGTGTCTTGAGAGGCGCTTCACTGCCGTCGAGGAGTGAGTCACCGTAGGTAATCACCGCCACATCGGTTTCATCCCATAGATTGCGATGCGCCGCCGGCGGCGCCTGATCTTCGCTGAGATGAGCAGCGCTCAATAGTCGACCAACCCAGTCGTCAAGAAACGGCTGATGAGGCGTACCGCGATAAATCGCTGCGAGATGCTCCCGCAACCGCTGTGACAGTGTGCAAGTCATCCTTGAGCGACGTACGGTAAATCCTGAGTGGAGGAAAATTCCTGATGATCCGCTTCTACCGCTGCGACCAATTCATCAAATATATCGGGCATAGCACTAAATACACGATTCCAAGTCGGAATAAAGGGCGCTTCGGAAGAGCGCTCCAAGAACTGGTCTCCCGCCTCTAGGATGTTCTGAGCAAATAGCTCGATCGCCGCTTCTTCTTGATGAATGTCAAAACTCAGGCCGTTCATAATGGCGTCATTCCGGTAGGTCTCGATCAGATCAAGTGCCATTCGATAATACGTTGCCTTCAAAGTGCGGAACGTTTCCTGGTTCAGGACGGTGCCCTGGATAGCGAGCTTGCGGTAGAGCGAGCGGGCGATATCCATCGACATGCGAGACAAACCTGCATTTCGGTCATCCAGCGACAAATCTTGGTGTTTGTGATCGTAATTGTCGGCGATATCCACCTGACATATTTGCTTGTTGCTGTTGCTGCGATAGACCTCGGACACCACCCC
>JABJAS010000315.1 GCA_018666055.1 Halieaceae bacterium
GCCTGCCTTACTTAGCTGCCGTGCCAGCTTATCTGAACCGTACTTTGTTCTGGCAAAGACCAGAACCTGGCCACTTGTCTCATGGCGCAACAGATGTCTCAGCATCTCGCCTTTGCGATGCTTATCAACGGGGTAAATTTTTTGGGTGATACGACTCACCGTGGTATTAGCCGGTGTCACCGACACTCTTTTTGGCTGATGTAAAAACTCGCCGGCCAAAGCCTCAATAGGCCGCGAAAAAGTCGCCGAAAACATCAAGGTCTGTCGCACCTTTGGCAGCGCGGACTGAATCTGCCTGACAGCAGGAATAAACCCCATATCGAGCATTCTATCGGCCTCGTCTAAGACCCACAGCTTGACGTGATCTAAGCGCAACGCGTTCTGCCCAAGCAGATCAATTAATCGGCCCGGTGTCGCCACCAAAATGTCAGTGCCTCGACTGAGATTACGAATCTGTGGACGAATATTGACCCCGCCACACACCATCTGACTGTTGAGCTTCAAACCACCACTGTAGGTTCGAATGCTATCGGCGACCTGCGCAGCCAACTCTCGGGTAGGCGTAATCACCAGACAATGCACATCTTTAGGGCCAGGCCGCCGACTGTTATTCAATAACTGCAGAACCGGCAAGGTAAAGGCCGCCGTTTTTCCGGTTCCGGTTTGCGCAGAGGCCATCAGGTCGTCCCCAGAGAGCACCAAGGGGATAGCGCTCGCTTGGATTGCAGTCGGCTCTTCATAGCCCTGCTTTTCGATATTACGAATAAGCCGAGCATTGAGGCCCAGATCGTTGAATGCGCTCATTGAAATCTCTTTACTGTGGGGAAGCAGGCTAACGATCACCGGGGCGCAATAAACACACGCACCACACCGGCCGATCGCCAGCGCAGTATGGAGCGATTCACTCCCAATACAAGTGTTATTTAGCGGGAGTATGTCGGCCGGTTAAATCACGCGAGGCCGCGTTATGCGCGCTCACTCAGGACTCATGCATCGTCTCACCGAGCTCATCCATACACTCACCAAGACGGCGTTAACGGCCCGCGCTGAGTATCTCCGCTTCTTCAGCACAGTCTTGTGGATTGGGCACCGCAAGCGTTTGGGCGTCCAGCTCAGATCTTGCCGCCGTCATCGTGGCTTGAAAAAGCGCGTTGTTCTGAAGCTGGGCGAAGGCCGCAGCACCCGCCGCCATGCCTGCTTCAGTGTCGCTCATCCAGTGCACGTTGCAGACCATGCGGCTACGGGCGTAATCGCGACCCCTGCTGAGGATGTCCTCGGCGCGCTCTGGGGCTAATTGAGACAAGATGAGCGCCCAACCCCAGCCAATCGCACTGTGCCCACTGGGGTAAGAACCATCGGTCTCCAATAGCGCTCGATCGTCAGGCGTGCAGATCGCTTGCTGGTTCGTCATAAAAGGTCTTGACCGCTGATACGCTTTTTTGGCCGGGTAGGTTGCCAAACCCAGATCGGTCAGTGACCGCTGCAACAGTCGATGTAGCGCTGGAGTCTCAGAGTCACTGACTGACACGCCTAATGCACAGGCAAAGATCGATGCGGCAGAAGGAAATGACAAATCTGCATCACGCGCCGCCAACTCCCAGCGGGCCGTCCCTTCGAGGGGGCGCAATGCGTCGCTAGCGGCGTCGTCGGCTTGCTGCCGAGCGGACCCGTCAGCTGGAGGTGCCGGCACAAATTGCACGCTATTGAGCGGTGGACGCTCGTAAAGATAACCCTGCATCAAACCATGTCCTATTTCAGGAACAGGGCCGAGTAGGTCGAGCTGCGGTGACTGCGGCTGGCACGCCGACAGTGCGAGCAATATGAGCGGGATGGGGAATCGCTTTTTCATCATTTTCTGGTCGCCTTGTTGATAACGTCAGCACACAGCCGCCGACGGATTAGTCGGCAGGGTGCGTTGTGAACAATACCTACGTCACGTTATGTTCGCGGGAATGAATAATCATTAATTCTGCCCCCTTTTCGAGGCGCTTTTAGGCTGCTAGCGGCAAATTATGGGCTTAGCCACACTTGATGGGCAAGTCCATTTTGACGCCGAGCGCGTCACGTTGGGCAATGCAGCTGCCGGACACCACTTCCTTTACCGCCGCCGCGAATTCTAGCCCCGCGTCGTCTGCCTGCGCCATCGGTGCAAAGGCTCCCACCATATCGTTCAAGACATAACCCGCTAACAGCGCGGTCATCAAAGTCAGCTTCTTCATGTTTTTCCCTCTCGTCAGCGCCATTTAATCGGCGTACTCAGAACCGGCGTTATTGAACCACAAAATTGAACCACAAATCCTGATCTCAAGGAGGTGGCTCACACTGTTATTGCAACTCTCCCTGACTTGGGTAGGCTGAGGATTCTTTCAACTGTTACGAGGTTCGTCCATGAAGACGATCAGCCGCTCTGGCGTCGCAGCAATGTTATTGGCCGTATTGTTCTGTCCGGCGACCCTTGTCTCTGCACACCAGCACGATACAGCGCTGGAGCGGGAGGCGTTGCTAGAATTTTTTGCATGGGATCCACAAACAGCCGAGATTACGAGTGAAAAAGTAGCCGACGGCCTCTACGTTTTATTTGGGTTAGGCGGCAATATCGCGGTGTCCATTGGCTCCGACGGCGTGCTCATTGTCGACGATCAGATACCTGAGCTGGCGGACAAAATTCAATCGGCCATTAAGGGCTTAGGCGGAGAGCGCATCGATTACATCGTGAACACCCATTGGCACTTTGATCACGCCGATGGTAATACGGCGCTCGGTCCAGAAGGCGCAACGATCGTGGCCCACAGCAACGCGCGAAAAGACATGGCTGCGGGCGGCATCATCGACATGGTGATCGCCCAGTATCAGC
>JABJAS010000039.1 GCA_018666055.1 Halieaceae bacterium
ATTTTTAGAAAAGCGAAGCGTCGGTAAAACCGGGTACAAGATGGTAAAAAAAGCCGGGAGCCGTGATTAACTACTGACTCATAGCATGCTATTGGAGTACCTTCACGCTCTGACAGGTCGTGACGTGAAGAGAGACGCTTTGCGTGACGTTTTTTTTCTAACGGCCTCTCTTGAGACAAAGGCCTTCCCTCGCTGGCAAAGGGTCGGTCTGAGGCGTTTGGCCCAAGAAAAATAAGAACCATGAGTATTGCCAGGGAGAACGGTATGACTCAGACACAGCAAGTCAATAACGGGATCGATGTTCCCGATTTTTATGCTTACGCCGCGGCCCCTCTCGCTGCGGTAGAGCACCATGGAGACTTTATTCACCTCAGCTGGGGTGATGGTCAACGGTTGCACTGCCACCGATTCTGGCTGCGCGAAAATGCTTTGGGCCTCGGGGGTATTGACCCTGCAACCCGTGAAGGGTTACTGGATCCTGCGGATCTGTCTGACGCTATGAAAATTGCCGCCGCTGATCTGACGGATCAAGGTGACCTCTCACTGCTTTGGCAACCCGAAGCGCAACGTTGTATTTACCACGGGGGTTGGTTGCGTCACATAGCCGACGGCCAGCACTTACCCGAAAGCTGGATTCCCAAACCCGAGGCCTGGGATGCCCAGAGCTTGCCCCAACCCCCTCGCAGATCCACCTCTGGCGCGCTGGAAAGTGATCGTGAGCTGTGCGAGGTCATGAATGATTTAATTCGCTATGGCGTTTGCGTGCTCGAGAGTGCACCCAGCGAGGAAGGGTTTCTCAATAAACTGGCTGCTAGAATCGGTCCCGTGCGGGACAGTAACTTTGGCGCGCTGTGGGATGTCGTCGCCGATATTAGTTTGGCGGGAGACGCTAAGACCAATACTACTGCGAATACGGGGCTGCGGTTGGGGCCGCATACCGATTTACCCACCCGGGAAATCCCCCCTGGATACCAGTTTCTTCATTGCCTTATCAATGAGGCCGATGGTGGAGAATCTACGCTCACCGATGGTGCTGCTCTAGTTCAGGAGCTAAAAATGCATCACCCGGCCGATTATGAATTACTGTCAACGCGTCGCTGGGTCTTTTTCAATCGTGGCCCCGGAATCGACCATCGCTGGTCAGCACCCATTATTGATACTTCGGGAGCGCATGCCTTGCCCACTTTGCGAGCTTTTTATCCGGTTCGCGCGTTTCCCGATATGCCCGAGTGTGACGTTGCCGAAGCCTATGAGGCGCTGCGGCGCTTCCACAAGCTGGCCGATGACCCGCGCTTTGAGCTCACCTTTCGGCTAGGTGCCGGGGACATAATGTGTTTCGATAATCGACGGGTGATGCATGGACGCAAGGGTTTTTCAGGATCAGGTAAAAGGCACCTTCAGGGCGTTTACATTGACCGCGATGAAATCTTGTCTCGGGCGAGGGCTCTCAACCGAAGTCATGGGTCTGAGCTAGGCAGTGCCGGTCATTAAGTGGTTTCAAAGACCGGTCTGAAAAAGAATTTAACCTTTATTTAACTGACTTAAAAAAGCGAAATTAATTATGCCATTGGCTATGCGAAAAAAAGTGTTTATTACGGCGGCGGTAACCGGTTCTGGCAGCACTCAGGACCGCAGCGATAAGGTGCCACGCAGCCCTGAGCAGATTGCCGAATCAGCCATTGATGCCGCCCGCGCCGGCGCTGCGGTTGTACATTGCCATGTCCGTGACCCCGACACCGGCGTCCCTTCACGTGATGTCCACTTATATCGCGAAGTGGTGGAGCGTATTCGGGCGTCAGAGGTTGATGTGGTAGTGAACCTGACCGCGGGTATGGGGGGCGATTTGGTCTTTGGCCCGACTGAAGCCCCTTTACCTTTAAAGCCCGAGGGCACCGACATGGTCTCGGCTGCTGAACGGGTGGCACATCTAGAGGCATGCCTCCCCGAAATTGCGACCCTCGACTGCGGCACCATGAATTTTGCTGAAGCCGACTACGTCATGACCAACACCCCAGGCATGCTTCGGGATATGGCCCAGCGCATGACTGACCTGGGTATTCAAATTGAAATTGAGGCCTTCGACACGGGCCACTTGTGGTTTGCCAAGGAGCTGGTCAAAGAGGGCATTATTCCCGATCCGGTGATGGTCCAGCTTTGTATGGGCGTTCCCTGGGGCGCCCCGGACGACCTCAATACCTTTATGGCGATGGTCAATAACGTCCCCAGTGATTGGGTGCATTCAGCCTTTGCTATTGGTCGCCATCAAATGGCCTACGTGGCGGCAGCGGTGCTCTCGGGGGGCAACGTTCGTGTGGGGCTTGAAGACAATCTTTGGCTCGATAAAGGGCGACTTGCTACCAATGCCGAGTTGGTTGAGCGCGCCGCCACCATCATTCGGGCTATGGGCGTGGAAATTATGACTCCCGCTGAAGTTCGCAGCGAATTGAACCTGACTGTGCGAGCGCTACCCTAATGCCGGTTGCAGCGATTATTGGCGGTGGGGTGATTGGTTCGGGTTGGGCTGCCCGGTTTTTGTTGAACGGTTGGGACGTTCGATACTTTGATCCGGGCCCCGGGGCTGACGAAGCTTTAGCGAGAACTTTGGAAAAGGCCAGACGCTGGGTTCCCGAGGTCTATGACGCGCTCCCTCCCGAGGGCCAGCTTGAAATCGTTCAAACGCTGGAGGCTGCCGTAGCCGGGGCAGATTGGGTTCAGGAGTCCACTCCTGAGCGATTACCTGTGAAACACCAGGTGCTCGAAGCTATTCAGGCGGCCTGTCCAGAGACCGCGGTCATTGGTTCGTCGACTTCGGGCTTTATGCCATCTGAACTTCAGGCACAGTCACAGCGACCCGAGCAGATACTGGTTACTCACCCCTACAACCCGGTGTATTTATTGCCCATTGTTGAGTGTGTGCCATCACCGGCAACCTCAGCGCAAATACAAGCAAAAGCGATGGCTACCCTGGAGCAAATCGGTATGAAGCCGGTGGCAGTGGGAGCTGAGGTCCCCGCCCATATTGGTGACCGTTTGATGGAAGCTCTATGGCGAGAAGCGCTCTGGCTGATTAAGGATGGTGTGGCTACGACCGAACAAATTGACGACATCATGACCCATGGCTTTGGTTTG
>JABJAS010000316.1 GCA_018666055.1 Halieaceae bacterium
AGGCGTTAGCCGTGACTTGCCAGAATTGACCTGCCAGAGTGATACCCCCGTTCTCAGTGAAAAAGGGTGTGAGGGCAGTCACAACACGCTCGCGAACCGGTTGTTGCAGCGCTTCTGGCGCTTCGCGCACCATCTGAGCAATGGGCCCGATCTTGACGAGGTGCTCCACAATCTCACTGAGGGGCAATCCGGCGCCAAACACCAAATCATGACTTAGGGGCGTGATACTGATCTCACTGAACCCTGACTGGGATAAAATGGAACGAACATAGTCAGGTTCTGCAAAAGCAAAAGGCCCCGGCGCTTGTGGTGGCATCTCAGGAGGCGGCGGTAGCAATTCGAGCGCCGCTTGTGCCGGCACCGTCATAAAAGGATTCACTGCCCGCGATTGCCAGCAGCAAAAGGCCAGTGTGCCTGAGGTGGCTAAGGCGCGATGTATGTTACGAAAAGCGGCGACGGGATCTTCGAAAAACATGACGCCAAAACGAGAGAACACGTGTTCGACACTGGCGGGCTCGAAGGGATGAACCTGTGCGTCGACCTCTAAAAAACTGATACTCGCCCGCTCGGATACGCTCGTTGCAGCGAGCTCATGCGCCACCGATAGCATTGGGGCAGAGATATCGACGCCAGTGACCGATCCGCCAGACCCAATTCGAGTGGCTAGGCTCAAGGTGGGATGGCCGCAGCCACAGCCAATGTCCAATGCACGCGCGTCAGGTTCGAAACGGAATACGTCCAGTACGGCCTCGCCAATGGGCTGGAGCATTGCCTCCATCAGCGCGTCATAAGCAACCCAATTACGACCGGTATCACCATTCCAGAATTCGATTTGGCTTTTATTTTGCATGACTTTTATTTTGCATGAGCAGCACCGTATTAGGGGATGGGTAATACACCAATAGCATTGGTACGCAGGCTACCGAGATACAGCGTATTACCACAGGGTGTCACGCCGGTAATGTAATGGAAGGCATTGCCTTGGTCCTGCAGATTGTGGGTGACCTCGCCTTGGAGATTAACACCGATAATAAAGCTGGCCGGCTCAGCGGCCGCCTCAAGCAGGTGAATCGGTAAGAAGGACAACAGCGCACGTAACCTAGGCCAAGGCGCAATATCATCCAGGCTGGCCCTCAGTGAAGGCATTGCAATCCAAAACGTATCGACGCCATCGAAGCGAATGTTGTCAGGTGTGCCGGGGAGTTCATCGATGAACAGTTCTTGTTGCCCGGCACGCTCTCCCTTCAGCCACAGTCGATGGACCCGCCCCAACCCCGTCTCATTGACCAGCACGTAGTCATCGTTGGGCCCTAGCGTCACGCCGTTGGCAAAAAATAAATTGCTGATCATGATCTCGATACTTTGAGTGGCCGGATCAAATCGCAGTAGCCGACCGGTTTGGCTTCCCTCAAAGAAATCAAGCGCGACCTGTGAGTAGTCGAAGCGTTGGGAGGCATCAGAGAAGTAGATACGGCCTCGGTCATCGATATCGAGGTCATCAACAAATTTCAGCGCCTGACCGTCTACGGAGTCAGCAATCGTTGTGACCTGCCCGGTTGCATCCATATGTAACAGGCCCTTGATGGCGTCTGCAATGAATAGTCCACCGCTGCCGTCACTTCTTAGGCCAAGAGGGCGCCCTCCCGTATTACCGAGCGGGCTCCAGTTACCATCGGCTGCTCGTCGAAACAGCACTTGTCCGCCATCGAGGCTGGTAAAGAGGGTCTCACTGCTGTCACAGGCCACATGCTCGGGCGCCGCACCAACGGGTATGAGTGATAACGCCGCCAGTGACTGATTGGGAGCAAATACCCCCGTTAGACCCCGGTTATCCGGTGCCACCCAGTGAACGGCTTGAGCAGGTGCCCACTGTGGCAAGGCCCAAATGAGGGCAAGTGCCACGACGAACCCACTCAGCAGTATTTTCAACAGGTACCTCATGCCTCAGAGGCAGATGACCTCATTACCGAATCCATCGCTTCGCGAAGCCGGGTTGCCCAATTCTTCAACATGCGATCCGCCGCCTGCCGATTGGTGATTTTATTCGCATAGTTGACGAAAGAATCGGGATCGGCCTTGCTGTCGTAAGCGCGCACGAGCACTTCAGAGGTTTCAGCATCGATGAGTTCCAGATACAACGTCATGGAACCGGCCGAAGCTGAATAGGAGCGCGTCATACTAGGGCTACTGACATCAGGACTGGTAATGTTGAGATTGACGATGTTGGGGCGGACCAGCAACACGTCCTGACCTTGCTGCCATTCAGTTACTAAATTATAGGAGGGCTCCTCGCTGAGTGCGTCCGTAAAAAAGGTGGTGCACTCCTCGCCCAGCTCGCGCTTGATGCGGTCGATATCGCGCTCTTTAATCTGCTGCCCGCTGCTTCGGTGTGACGAATTGTAGTCTCGCTGCCAATTCTTACGAAACGCAACTTCGCATGGCACGATCGCGAACTCGTTGTAGATATCGAGTTGGGCCTCAGGTTTGACATAGACGGCACTGTGCTTGTCGCTGCGCACGAGATCAAGGCCGTCCGGTGTGGTGGTTGGAACCGTTTCTGATGTCGAAGCGCAGCCCAAGGTGAGCAACGTTGCGAGTAGACTGAGCGTAACAATAAGATTCTTCATTTTTCTATCCTTTCATCAATCCTTGATGGGTCTATCGAGCATGAAACATCCTGCTCACCTGTTGTCTGAGTGGCGTTTTCGCGGCCATCGCTATTACGGCTATCGCTGCTAGAGCAGTTTGATAGCCGAAAAACTGCTGCCCAATACTTTACTATGGCAAATGAAGCGTGAGCCATGAACAATTTACGAAACCGCAGCCAGCGCGGGGTCAACTGCCTGCTGGTAACCGGATCGGGGCCATGTTAACCAACTCCTTGCAGCATCACAGCGGCCACAGTATTCTCGAAACAAATCGATAAGGAGTCAGGGCCATGAATGAGGCACTGCCACAGCGCGCCCAATTTCATCATATGAAAGAGGGGACCCAAAGCGATTGGGAAATTATTGGCGCTGAATTTTCTGAGTTTCGGAG
>JABJAS010000040.1 GCA_018666055.1 Halieaceae bacterium
CAGTGTTTCCCTGATCCCCGGTTGATTGACATCAATATTGGTCCATTTTACCGCTGCGACCGGGGGAATATTTTTTTGGGTGTTGCAGACAGTACCGGGATTTGTTCCCATATGCTGATTGAGATCTTCAACTGCGCTGTCTGATTTATGTGTGCAAGCGGCCCGGTAGCGGTTGCAGGGCGAGACGCCGGTTTCGCGACAATTGAACGCCATGAGCGTTGTCGTGTGCCTCTTCAAGCGCCGCCCGGTATTTAATGAAGTCAGAAGGTGTTTAGGGTCAGGACCTATAAGCTGAATGAAGTGATGGGATGAAGTCTGCGCTTTTAAAGTTGACCATCGCTTTGATTTCAGCTGCAAGCATAAGCGGGATTATGGCTTGTTGAGCCCCGCCTCCTAATCCCGGTTCTCTGCGTATACTGAGGGCCGTGCCGTTCAGGCCTGATTGTGGACTATGGCTCAGCCGTCAAGTTCGGCCATGGCGCTGGTAAAACCAAGCAGCGACACCTCGATCACCACCGCCTGTTCTTGGCCAAACGGGCGGAAGGCCACTTTCATCACCCGACCGCGCTGCAATCGCGCCAGCAGTGCGGCATCGATATCTGCCAAAGCAGCGCAGCCCCGATCGATGCAGGTGGCGAAAGGCAACTTGATGTCTTTGGCGTTATCAAGCTGCAGGACCACGCCACTAATAAGGTCCAACCCCAGCGGCAGCGCCAGTTCCATCACAAAAACCCCGTCGCGCTTTGTCACTGTGGCGCGCAGGGCCGTCACCGTCTGGCCATTTTCGCGTTCTACTTGCAGAGTCTGGCTGATATCACAAAGTGTTTCCGCGTCCTGCTGCACGCAGAGGCTCTGCCAGTCTTGATAGGTGCTGCGCGTCATCGAAGGCGCAGTGATCGTGGCCTTGGCTGTGTCGTTGCCTGTCTCAGCGAACGCCGGTGGGCCCAGCCACAACGAAAGGGTCATTAGGCCGGCTGCTATAAGGTTGCGCATGGGGTTCCTTTCAAGACGGCATAAGATGGTGCCGCTCAGGGGGTTTTGATACCAGTTAAAACGCATAGCTAATATTGGCCCAAATCGTTGGGTCGCTTTGACGCTCATCCGATTGGGCTGCCCCACCGGTGCCCTTCCACGCAATCGATATTGCGGCTTGAAGCGGACCTTGCGTCATCCGCAGGCCGACGCCATAGCCCGATAAGCTGCGCGCCGGTTCCTGTCCGTCGGCTTTGATCGTACCGGCATCATAGAATACAAACGGGGCATAGGCGCCGCGGGCATAGCGCAATTCGGTCTGCAGTATGGCGCCAGAGGTGGCGTTGGCCTCGCCTGCGGGATAGGCTCGCACTTTGGTTGCCCCCCCAAGAGATATCTGCTGAGCGCCGTTCAAAGGGTCGGGGCTGTGTTGCACATTTGCGCTCACCAAGGCCTCAAAGCCGTTTGGTAAAGCTTGCAGGCGCGCTAAGCTTAGCTCAAGCTTGCGGAAAGACCCTTGCACCGTGCTGGCTTCGCTTGAGGTTATATCGCCCATCTGCAACCCGACAGAGCCAAAGGTCTGTCCCGCGCCAAGCCAATTGTCACGGTGGTCAAACTGCAAACGCGCCGTGCCCGCTTTTGCGGTTTTTTTGTCAACGCGGGTCCCATTTAAAGTATCGCTCAAGCGATCGTATTTACCCTCGATCGATGCTGTCACGTTGGTTATCAACGACCGTTTGAGCGGATAGTGCAGCGCCACAGACGCCGTCTCAGCCGTGCCTTCAAAGCCCTCAAAACTGTCTTCAAGTGCATAGGAATAGCGCGATAACTTGGTCTCGGCACGCAGACCGCTGCCGGTCACAGCAAAGCCATAGCCGATCTCGCCCAGCGTCATCCCCTTGTCTGAACGCAGCAACGCCATCGACAACCGGTCGCCAAAGCCAACAAAGCCGTTCAATGCCAGATTGATCCGCCCGCGGTTGCTGCCGGCAAAGCGGTTGCCGTGATTGTCTGCCGAAAACGAGCCGTCCCAGCGTTTGTCGCGGGTCACGGCCACATTAAGATCAGCGGTGCCGCGTGCCGATCCCGGCCGAAGCACCGGGAAGGCTGTGATGCCGGGCAGGTCACCCAGCACAAGTGTTGCGCGTTCTAACGGGTTTTGAGCTATCACGTCGCCGGGCTTGAGCGTTTTAAGAAAACTGGCCGCAGGTCCGGCTAGGTTTTTCTCGCCCGAAGTTTCGACCGCTCCGTAACGTCCTTCTAACACGGTGATTTTTAGCTCGCCACCGGTCACTTCCTGCCGAGGCAGATAGGCCCGGGCAAAGCTATAGCCCGCCTGACGGTAATGCGTGGTGATCCGGTCGGCGAGAGCCAACAGCCCCGCCATGTCATAGCGCGCGCCGGCCTTATGGCCCAGAACGGTGAGCAGGGCCGCTTCGGTGAACACACTGTTGCCGTGAATGCGCAGTGTCCTGATCGCAACCGTCGCCCCGCCTGGCGCGACGCTGCGCCCGATGCTCGGGTCATCGCGGCGCTCATTCAACGACAGTTGATCCGCTTTTTGACGGAGCGACGAGGTTGGTTGCGCGGCCTCGCGGAGCAAGCTGCCAGCCGAGGGCCTTGTTTCCGCTTGCGCGCTTTGGACGCTCACGCCCAGCATTATGGCCGGTATCACGCCAAGCAAGGTTGCACAGATCGCCGCGCTGACGGCCATCTTCGTGATTCTTGACGCAACCGGTTGGGTTGATGTTGATTGCTGGGTCATTGATCTGCGGTCCTGTGTTAAATCAAGCGATTTTGGGTGGGGGTGTGACGGGATGCGGGCTGGTATGAACTCCCGGCTCATTGTCGCAATGCCGCCAGACTGAGCAGGTCGCTGGCAGTCGGCAACGCGATGCCGGACTTTTCGACCAAAGTGAACTGCGCGGGGTTGCTGCCTGATGTATCGACACAGTATTCGGTCAGCTCGGGCAGATTTAGCACTAGCGGTGCCATCCCGTTGATTTCCACGCAGGTCTCAGGTCTGATGAGGCTGGCAGGGGAGGGGGCTTTGCTTACAGTGGAACTACTTCCAGGTTCCACAGCCCCGCTCACATTTAACGGCTCAACGACGTCGAGAGTCCCGGCTTTGTAAGTAATGGTATAGTTATCGGCGTTAAAACCGCTGCCTGTCGCAGCCGCCGCCGTGATCGTATAGTCCTTGACATTGGCTGTTTCAGCGGCGCCAGCGCTGGTCAAGGTGACCTTGCTGATGGTCTCCCCATTTTGCAGGGCATCTGCTGTGAACTCTGTACCTTTGAAAGCTAGCGTATCACCGTAGATTTTTGAGGCGTCGTTTGCGGTGATGGTCAGGTCCCGCTTCGCGACACTTAGGGACCCTGTGTCTGCGTAAGAAATGGTATAGTTACCGGCGTCAAACGTGCCGCCTGTCGCATCCTTCGCCATGATTTTATAGTCATCGACACCGGCCGTCGCAGCCGTGCCATCGCTGGTCAGCTTGACGCTGCCGATGGTCTCATTATTTTGCAGGGCATCTGCTGAGAACTCTGTACCTTTGAAAGCTAGCGTCTCACCGTAGGTTTTTGAGACGTCGTTTGCGGTGATGGTCAGGGCCCGCTTCGTGACTTTCAGCTCCCCGTTTGCGTAAGTAATGGTATAGTTGTCGGCGTTAAAACCGCTGCCTGTCGCAGCCGCCGCCGTGATCGTATAGTCCTTGACATTGGCTGTTTCAGCGGCGCCAGCGCTGGTCAGGGTGACCTTGCTGATGGTCTCCCCATTTTGCAGGGCATCTGCTGAGAACTCTGTACCTTTGAAAGCTAGCGTCTCACCGTAGGTTTTTGAGACGTCGTTTGCGGTGATGGTCA
>JABJAS010000317.1 GCA_018666055.1 Halieaceae bacterium
CACCCCATAAATTGCCAATACCACAACGACCCAACGGCCAAGACGAATCGGATCAGAAGCCTCACTATTGGGCTGCCATCGCTTTATCCGTTGAGAAAGTCGGGCAAGCGCCGAGGGCTTTTGCGATTCAGAGTCAGACATCAGTGGTGATGGCCACTTGTTTCAGTAGCAGGCATGGGGGCCTGTCGTTGCACCGGCGCTGACGTGCAACGTTCAGCGCTATTGGCTGTCAGCAGGCAGAGCTCAACCCGGCTTCCCTCAGGTGGCGGTGCGGCGACGCCGAGCAGCATGATGTGCTGCCCCCCCGGCTTGAATTCGGTGCTCTCGCCGGCGGCAAGGCTGACGGCATCGAGCTGAACCATCCGTCGTTGGTCGCCATCAGCGATCACATCGTGGATTTGTGCCGCTTCGCCCACCGAGCTACTAATAGACGTAATTACCACGGTTTGGTCGCTTTGATTGGTGACGCGACCATAGGCGGCGGCGACTTCGGTACCTGGCGGCATACTCCGCACCCAAGCGTCTTCCCAAAGTAGCCCCTCAGCCAGCGCTGACAGGGGAAAACACCATAACAATAGCAATGGAGAGAGATAGCGGATCTGGATGTTGGGCGAGTCGCCAAAAGTGGCGTTCCAACGATTCTGGCTCTTGGGATTGCGCTTAGCGCGTAACGGCATCGAGAGCCTCCATCATAATGCGAGTGGTTAACAGTTGCGGCAGTATCACAGGGGGCGTTTGTGGCTCGCCGCTATACATCACATACAGTGGAATCCCATTGCGACCATGTTGGCGGACAAATTCGCCAATGCCGGGGTCGTAGTTAGTCCAGTCTGCCACCATATAAGTGACCTCGGCTGCCGAAAATGCCTCCGTCATCTCGTCGGTAAACAAGACGGCCTGCTCATTGGCAAGACAGGTGATGCACCAATCGGCGGTCACGTCGACAAATACCGGCAGCCCTTGCGCTTGTAATGAGGCGAGTGCCGCGGGAGACCAAGTGACAATACCTTCTCGGTCATTCGCAGTGGAGGCGTCTGAAGGCTCTCCTCGCACGCCACCCAGAAAGACGGCACTGATCAAACATAAGCTTCCGATGGCGCGGGCAATACGACCCCCTCGCAGTAAGGTGAGGCCAAGGGCGAGCATGACTAAGCCCGCGGCAGCGGCGGCCATGGTATCCACACCATTCTGTTTGCCCGCTACCCAGAGCAACCAGACGGCGGTGAGATAGAGTGGAAAAGCCATAATCTGCTTGAGTGTTTCCATCCACGCCCCCGGCTTGGGCAACCAACGCCGTGCGCGATCACTGGCGCTGAGCGCAACCATGGGCGCCGCCATACCAGTTCCCAGCGCGGCAAATACCGTCAGTGCATAGAGGGGAGGTTGTGTCAGGGCAAAGCCTAGGGCGCTGCCCATGAACGGTGCCGTACAGGGGCTGGCCACGATAACAGCGAGTACCCCGGTAAAAAAACTGCCTTGGATCCCGGGTGCCGTGGCCAAGCCCGAGCCCACATTCATCCATCTTCCGCCAAACAATACCAGTCCCGAGAGCGATAACCCCATGACGGCAAACAGATAAGCCAACGCAATGACAAAGCCCGTTGATTGGAGCTGGAATCCCCAGCCGACCCAGCGCCCAGCAGCTTGAAGGCTGATCAGCACGCTCGCGATCAAAAGGAACGATGACACCACACCGAGTAAATAAGCGAGGCCATGCCGGCGATGTGTCGCGGGGTCCCCGGTAGCAAAGCTCAGTACTTTTAAAGACAGAATAGGAAACACGCAGGGCATCGTGTTCAGAATGACGCCGCCAAGAAAAGCGAGCCCCAGTGCAAGCAGTAGGGTCATACCCGCAGGGGAGGGCGCCATCGCTGCGTCTTCGACCGGTGGCATCGTGACCAGTGCAGTGGTTGAGACGGTGCCACTCGACCCATTGACGATGAGATACTGGGTTTTGGGTGGATAACACAGCCCGGCATCCGCGCAGCCTTGGTAGGTCACCGAAACAGTGAGCGAATCCTCAATGGAGGGTAATGGAACGATCAGGTCGGCGTGGTCGTAATACACCTGCACCTCACCAAAAAACTCATCGGTTTTGTTCAGTGCGGGTGGGTAGTCAATGGCCAGTGGCTCAGATTGATAGGGTGATGCGACCCTGACATTAAAGGCGTGTTGATACAGATAGTATCCCGCGGTGATTTGCCAATAGAGGCGCAGATCACCCGTTGCCGTCAGTTCTCCCTCTAGTTGATAGGCCTGCTCTACTGGTAGGAACTCAGTTTGTTGCTTTAGGGCATCAGCCAAACTGTTTTGAGTGTGTCCCGGTAGGGCATAGGTCAGTAGCGCGATCGCCACGACCATCATCGTCCAGCACCGCGCGAACATCAGCGTAAGCGCTTGCATCGGCTGCGCATCGGTCCCTCTCATGCTAAGTCAGTCATTGGGGTAACGTAGACGCGTTCCGTAATCCAGTGACAAACGGATCTCATCAGCGCTGAGCGCTGTCGGAAAATAGACCCCCGACACTTTGGCGTCCATCAAACTGGCCCCTTCAAGATTGGTCTCGCGGAAATCGATACCACTCAGGTCGCAGTTACGAAAATAGGCATTAGAAAAGTCCAAGCCTCGAGCGTTCATGCGGCGAAGATCTCGGCCGCGATAATCGCCACCCGTCAACTCAGTGCTGTCGAGTAAATCCCGGTTGGTGTTGAAGCCGTCCACGTCTTCCTGACGCAACATTTGGTAGAGCGGGTCAGCTTTGATGACTGGTTTGATCTCTTTATCGCTCATGAGTATCCACTATTCCCGTTTCCGTGATGACCGTTCAGTCACCAAAAAATTGACGGCGAAGAGCGAGACAGGCTGCTCTATCTAGCCGTGGTCCAAAAGATGTTACTACTTCACTGGCTGCAAGGGTGGCAAATTCGGTTGCACGTTGATCATTCTCTCCGCGCGATAACGCATATAGAAAGGCGCCTGCGAACATGTCGCCGGCGCCATTGGTGTTAACGGCGTCGACTGCCGGGGCAGTGACGCGGTGTAATGTCGTGCCATCCCAGGTGATGGCGCCTTCTGCCCCGAGGGTAATAACAAAGCGTCGCGCGACCTGCTTAATGGCCGAGATGGCGTCATCCAACGCATCACATTGGCCCCACTCGAGCGCTTCTACTTTATTACAAAACACCAGCTCCACGCCGCCTTCTACCATTGCGGCCATGTTATCGCGAAAGAATTTCACCATGCCTGGGTCGGAAAAGCTGACGGCTGTTTGAATTTGATGCTGTGCTGCCAGCGCTTTGGTTTTCAGGGCGGCCGCATGCCCGGTCGGCGAGGTCACCAAATACCCCTCTAGATAAACCCACTGCGAGGCTTTAATGGCGTCCTCGTTGACTTCGTCGACGGACAGCGTTTCTGAAATACCAAGGTGGGTATTGAGAGAGCGCTCTGCATCCGGTGTGATGAGCACGAGACATTTACCTGTGACGCCCTCTTTGCGTTGGTCATTGAGGCCATGCGCGACACCCGATTGTTCCAGATCTGAGAGGTAAATATCACCGTCGGTATCCTGCGCCACCTTGCAGCTCATGTAGGTCGGCGCGCCCATCAGCGCGGTGGCAATCATGCTGTTTCCGGCGCTGCCGCCTGACGCATGACTGGCTTGGATGAGATGCTCGGAGAGCTGTGAAAGCATGAGAGTCTGTTGGGATTGGTCCATCAGCGTCATCATTCCCTTGTCGACATTCATAGCGACGAGGTCGTCATCGGTAACTTGTATCTCGGTATCGACCAGTGCGGCGCCGATAGCGTAAGCAGCATAAGATTCCACAGGTTGAGGCCTATTGGTTGCAAGGACCCTGCATTCTACCGGAACCCTCGGGCCCTTGCCGGTAACTTCGTAACGTAACGCGTTATGATGGGAGGGCGACAAGGGAACCCGAGACCCAATGAAAGACTGGTTCGCCAGTCTAGCGGTCAGCCGAAAAGGTACCAGCACCCCGATGACAGTGTTAACCCCGAAAACAAAGCAACGCTTAGCGCAGTTTCATAAGGAGCCGGCTGGGTTTGAGCCACAAGCTGGCAGAGCCGCTGTGGCCATCATATTGCGAGAGGGCGGGGACGCGATTGAAATGTTGATGAT
This sequence comes from Halieaceae bacterium, assembly GCA_018666055.1. Classification (GTDB taxonomy): domain Bacteria; phylum Pseudomonadota; class Gammaproteobacteria; order Pseudomonadales; family Halieaceae; genus Luminiphilus. The sequence goes on from JABJAS010000317.1 coordinate 4,139, forward strand.
TCGCCGTGCTGTTCGGGAGGGAGATCCATGGTCGGGTCATATGGGGTTCCCGGGCGGGCGCCGTGATCCCGGTGATGAATCGAATTTGCGGTGCGCTTTACGCGAGACTGAAGAAGAACTGGGCGTTGATCTTTTGCAGTGCGGGACACAGCTGGGCGAGTTAACCGATGTGAATACCGGGTGGCGTGCTGATCGCCCTGAAATGCTGGTGACGCCATTCGTTTTTCAGGTAAATGAGGTTCCAGCAATGACGCCGAATTATGAGGTGGCTGAAGTGGTCTGGGTACCCCTCGATTTTCTCATGCAACCGGATAAGCGGGAACCGATGAAATGGGAGTGGAAAGGCAAAACATTGGAGACCGACTCTTATTTGTATGCGAGCTACCGTATCTGGGGCCTGTCGCTCATGATGATTGATGAAATGCTGATGTTATTGCGTGATCAGACCTAACTGCTCCCAAAGGTCTTCTCAATGCCGCTGAAAGAACGAGTCTAAGGGAGAAAGGCTTCCCCTGGGTCAATACGGTGAGGGGACTCACTAACAGTGCGCGGACAGTGCGCCGGGCCGTTGATGGGCTGAACGCAAGGGGTTATCAGGGTCAGCGCAATTGAGAACGGTTGGGTAAGACCGTAAAAAATTCAGTCTTCCTCGCCTCCATCCCCATCCCCATCCCCATTCTCAATCCAGTCCTCTTGGCCGCGGAGAAAGCTCCGCGTATCGAGGATGAGCGTGTCAACGGCCTCAGGGCGCACTCGGCTGGCTTCAATGAGTGCTGATTCGGGCACGGTGCCCGCCAAATAGCCTGCGACCAAATCGACCAATACGGGGGACA
>JABJAS010000318.1 GCA_018666055.1 Halieaceae bacterium
AACGTAAGTCCTCAAACAACGTAAGTCCTCAAACAACGTAAGTCCTCAAACAACGTAAGTCCTCAAACAACCTAAGTCATCAAGCAGCCTCAGTCATCAGGCAACCTAAGTCCGCAAGTAACCTAAGTCATCAGGCAACTGAAGCTGGCTCCCGCTAGGCACTATCAAGGGGGGGGTCACAAACCGTCCGTTCCGTAACCCTACTTTGCTATGTGAATCCCGTTATGTGCGCTGCAGTAACCGCAAGTCGATGCGGAGCGCACCGCATGACCCTGCGGGTCCTGATATACCGTGCAGCGGCAGACCTTTTTTCATTGACGCTGACCCGGGCTGATTGCCGAGCACTGCTGGTGAGGCGGGGCGCGCGTTACGTTGCGTTTCACTCTGGCCTCTCACTGACCGCGCTGTGTGACGCTGTCCTTCAGGTTGCCCCTCACGTTGCCCCCTCACTGACGTGCGGCGTTATGACGGAACATGGCTGGCGCTATCACTAGGGGCATTTTGGTCGCGCAATCTATCGTAGCTACGATCGCTGGCGTGTTGTGATTAAATCGAACGTGAAGCGAATGGGCATAGGGAGTAGAGGCCATGGTAAAGGGCATTGCGGTCACCGTGTTGGTCACAGCCGTTGCGGTAGCAGGGATCTCACAACACTTTTGGACGGGTAAAAAGCGGGCGATGATCGACGGTATGACCGAGAGACGCCTCAGTCAGTTTGAGGCGCTCGCGGCGACCCACTCGGCGGTAGCATTCGTTGGTGACAGCATTACAGAGGGAGGGCTTTGGTCAGAGTGGTTGCCCGGCGTGGATGTGATTAACCGAGGCATTAGCGGCAATACCACGCAAGATATCCTTGATCGGATGCACCAGATCGTCAGTGTGCAGCCCGACAAGTTATTTTTAATGATCGGCGTTAATGATCTCAACAAACGTTTAGGGGCGGCAGTTGCTTTGGCCAATTACACCAAACTGTTCGATCTCATCGACGCACAGCTCCCCAACACCAAGGTCTATATTCAGAGTGTTTTACCGGTGAATGCGGTATGGCCTTTAATCGATAATACCCACATACCCACCCTGAATGCGGCGTTGGTGCAACACGCGGATAAACGCGGTTATCGGTATATTGATCTTCATTCGGTATTTGCTGATGCAGAGGGCGCTTTAAAGCCAGCGCTCAGTAATGACGGCATCCACTTGTTGGCGCCGGGATACCGGTTATGGCGAAGCCAGATTATCGAGTTCTTGTAGCGTTGCACCAACGCCAGTCGCTGTTGTATCCACCGTCATTTGCAGCGTGTTTGCAGTGTGTGCTTAGAACATTCACGGTGCTGAACCGACGGGGGTAATCGCTGGCTTTGATAACGTCGCGGTTCGCATTACGATGAGACCTTTCGCAGCGACATAAGAGTCCCCATGACGCAGCAGTCACCCGTCATTGATGTGCACGCCCACATTGTTTTTGAGGCGCTCCATGGTGCGGCTGGTCAATATGGCCCGGAGGCAGGGGTTGATGCCCAAGGGGTTGGTTACTTTCGTATTGGAGAATATGAGCTCAAGCCGCTGTCTTATGCGGGATCCGTTTTTGTCGATATGGCACTGCGTCTCCAACACATGGATCGGCTGGGGATTGATGTGCAGGTCTTGTCGGCAAACCCACTCACGATGTTCCATGGCATCGACGCGTCCACCGCAATTGCCTTTTGCCAGCGGCAAAACGATCTCATGGCCTCCGCCATCGCGGAGCATCCCAATCGCTTGTTAGGGCTGTGTTCACTCCCGATGCAGAGCATCACAGCGTCGTGCCACGAATTGGAGCGAGCCGTAAAAGGTTTGGGTTTGTCGGGGGTTGCGATTGGCACCGATTTCCCCGGGGGGTTTGCGAATCCGCAACTTGATCCACTGTACGAAGCCCTAGTGGCACTAAACGTGCCGCTGTTTGTTCATCCGAGTTCGACTGATGGTGTGGGGGGACTCGCTGACCCTCGATTAGGCGCGCATGCTTTGTCTCTCAGTCTGGGATACGCCTACGAGGAAACATTGGCGGTGGCGAGTATCATTATGGGAGGCGTTTTAGACCGCCACCCTCTGTTGGATATTTGTTTCTCTCATGGTGGGGGGTGTGTGAGTTTTCTAGCAGAGAAGTTTGAGCAGATGGCGCACTTCGACGGCGCTGTCTCTGACGGTGTTAAGCAAAATGGCTTTAGTGCCGAGCTGGGTCGCTTGTGGTTTGACAGTCATGTCAAAGGAGCGCGTTCACGACAATTGTTGTGGGAGTCTGTGAACCATGAGCGCCTGGTATTTGGCACGAATCTTGGCGGCTTTGATACCCCTGAAGTCTTGGGTGACGAGGCTGCTTTACTGGCAGATAACGCTAAAAAATTGCTGAGGTTAACGTGATAGTTATTGAAAACGTTGCGCTATTTAAGGGCCATGCCGATCAATATTGTCCGGTCGGGTCAGTAGTGATCGAGGACAATCTTATTCGTTTCGCCGGGCCTCGTGAGGCGTGCCCAGAGCTGCCGCCCGACGCCATCGTGGTCGATGGAAAAGGGTCTTTCGTGATGCCCGGTATGGTCGAATCACATGCTCACTTGTCCTACACCAATAACGGGCCCCTAGAGCTGGACAAATCTCCTGTCGAAGAGGTCATGATCAAGACCATTAATAACGCGCGCATCATGTTGGGCTCAGGCTTTACGGCGGCCATTGGCTTTGGTTCTGTGCACCGCGTCGATGCTTTTTTAAAAGCCGGGATCGATCGTGGTGACATCATCGGCCCGCGGCTGCTTGCTGGCGGTCGTGATATTGGCTCTACCGGCAGTAATGCAGACCTTCACCCTGATTATGCCCAGCTCAAGATCGATGGGCTGGGGATGATTACCGATGGTCCATGGGAGGTCAGAAAGGCGGTCAGGACACTCTCTAAAAATGGGGTCGACGTGGTTAAAGTGATGGTGGACGGTGAGCTGCTCTCGGGCGGCGGTGGCATTAAACCCGGGGTCTTGGGCTTCACCGATGAGGAATTAGAGGTGCTGGTGTCAGAAGCGCATCACCGTGGTATGCGAGTTGCTAGCC
>JABJAS010000319.1 GCA_018666055.1 Halieaceae bacterium
CGTGGTGGCCTGCCATTGAGGCGCACCGTCCCGATCTGATATTAATTTCTGCGGGGTTTGACGGACACAAACTGGATGACATTGCTCAGTTGAACCTGTCGGAGCCAGATTACCAGTGGGTCACCGAAGAAATAGCGGCGTTGGCAGACCAGTATGCTGCTGGCAGAGTGGTGTCAGCGCTAGAGGGCGGTTATCACTTTGAGGCGTTGGCGAGTTCCACCTTGGTGCACCTAGAAGGTTTGTCATGAATTGTTTGGGATCAATGAAGCGCGCACCGGTTGTTGCGATATTTATCGCGCTGCTGTGGTGTTCGGCGAGCCAGGCGCAGCACAATAGCGTTACCGCAGAAGGGCCATTGTTTACCCTCGATCAGGTCAGCACGGGGGCCCAGGTCTATCAAGCCCAATGCGCTACCTGTCATGGCGTGACATTGGGTGGCGGCGAGGTGGCGCCCGCGCTGACGGGGAGATCATTCTCTGATCAATGGCGATCACGTACCTTGGGTGATCTGCTTGCCGTCACGATGCAAACGATGCCAACGTCAAACCCGGGTGGATTAAGTCACCAAGCCTATGAGGGCGTCGTGGCATTTTTACTCAGTCGTAATGGGTACCGGGCCAGCGATACCCCATTGGTCATTACTGCACAGGCCGCTCACACGGGTTTGCTCGATCAGTTAGGCACAGCTGCGCCAGAGCGATTGCCCCCAATGATGGCGCAGGCGGATTCACTGGTTGAGTGGTTGCATCATCGAGGGACGCCTCACAGTACTAATTATTCCCCACTCGATATGATTGACCCGGATAACGCTGCTGATCTGAGAGTGGCTTGGCGTTGGCGGTCCGATAATTTTGGCCCTGTGCCATGGTCCAATTATCAGGTGACGCCGTTAATGGCGAATGGTGTGCTGTACGCCACCGCGGGTGCGCGCCGAGGCGTTGTAGCCATTGACGCCGAAACAGGGGAAACCCTCTGGATGTACCGGCTCAACGAGGGGCTACGGGGTGAGACCGCACCGCGCAAAGGGCCTGGGCGCGGCGTTGGCTATCATCGAGAGGGCCTACGCGAAACGGTGTACGTCATCACACCCGGTTATCAGCTGGTTGCGCTTGATGCGTCGACAGGCAGGCCACGGCACGCCTTTGGATACGAAGGGGTGGTCGATCTTAAAAACCACGTCGGTGGGGTCACTGATACCGATACGGCATCCATCGGTGCCAGTTCTCCGCCTATTGTTGTTAATGGTGTTGTGGTGGTCGGAGCGGCTTTTTCGTTCAGTGGGGCGCCCAAGTCTCCCCAAGGCTTGAAGGGCAATATCACCGCCTATGATGCTGAAACGGGCGCACTGCGTTGGCGATTCAATACGATTCCTCAACTGAATGAGGTAGGCCACGATACTTGGCTCGAGGGCTCGGCGTCATACACCGGTAATGCCGGGGTATGGGCGCCCATGACAGCAGATCCCGAATTGGGTTACGTCTACTTGCCGGTTGAGGCGCCGACCAGTGATTACTATGGGGGGCATCGACCGGGGGATAATTTATTTGGCCAAAGCCTGGTGTGCCTCGATGCCGCAACGGGCGAGCGAGTCTGGCATTTTCAAACGGTACACCATCCAATATGGGATTACGATTTACCCGCCCCGCCTGTCCTAATGGATCTTCATGTTGACGGTCGAGATATTCCTGCTGTGGCGCAAATTACAAAGCAGGGGCTGACGTTTGTCTTTGATCGCCGCACTGGTGAACCGGTATGGCCGATAGCAGAGCAGCCCGTATTAACAAGCCAAGTGCCCGGTGAGCGCACCGCGAAGACTCAGCCCATACCCTCATTGCCCGAGCCCTTTGGACGCAATGGCACCTCAAAGGAACAGTTGAACGATTTGACACCAGAGGTGCGCGCCGAGGCAGAGCGTATTGCCGCGGGTTATTTAATGGGCCCACTGTATACGCCGCCGACCTTGGTGACTGAGGAGAGTGAAGGCACATTAATGTTGCCCGGTTCGGTAGGCGGCGCCAACTGGCAAGGCGCTGTCGCGGACCCAGAGACGGCGACGCTTTATGTCTCTTATGCTATCTCGCCTGAAGTCGCTGGTCTCATCAGTGATCCCGACCAGTCGAGTATGCGCTATGTCTTGAAAAATGCGACGGTCGACGGACCCTTCGATTTACCCTTGCTGAAACCCCCATGGGGTTGGATCACCGCTCTGGATATGGAGACAGGTCTGATTCTGTGGCAACGGCCCAACAGCGATACCCCTGAGGAGATTCAGCGCCACCCTAAATTAAAAGGGGTGACCTTCCCGGCCACCGGGAATGATGATCGCTCAGGTTTGTTGGTCACCAAAACCTTATTGTTTTCGGGGGAGGGCGCGGGCATGTATGGATCACGGTGGGGTGGTTCCCTCTTCCGTGCGCATGACAAAGCAACGGGTGAAGTACTTGCAGCAATTGATTTGGGTCAGCGGCAAACGGGTGTTCCGATGACTTATGCTGTGAACGGTCGACAGTACGTTGTCGTGGCGACAGGCGCGCCGGGAGAAGCGGGGCAGTTGGTTGCGCTCACGCTCAAATAAGATGACTAAAAGCGGTTCGCTTTATGAGAGGGTCTGCGGTGCACCGCTAATCAACGCCTTGTCACGTCACCAGCGGCGTAGATCCGATGACGATCAGCCCGCCCCCGGCCCCTGAATAACTCCAATGGTTAACCCGCAGTAATGGCACCATATACGATATTTTTGATTTGCCCCCTGAAATTAAAAATAGAAGAAGGAATCAACTGGGTCATGAAGATGACATAAAGATCTTCAACGGGGTCGACCCAAAAGAGGGTGGATGCCAAGCCTCCCCAGTAAAAATCCCCTTCACCCACCGTTCCGGATGCGACTGCGTCAGTGGTTGAGGCAAAACCCAATCCAAACCCCACGCCATCATTACTGGTTTCTGAAAACCCGCCCATTGCCATCTGTGCTAACGATTGTCCACCAAG
>JABJAS010000320.1 GCA_018666055.1 Halieaceae bacterium
CCGGGCACCAGCCGGGTATGGATGACCGCTGGTGTATTGTCACGGGTATTCTCACGACGCCCCGCGGGGTCATCCAAAATGGACGCTCGAAGCTTGTTATCGGGGTGGTTATAAGCGCGTCGCACGCCCTCGTTAATCATGTCATCGAGGGAACGCTCTGTTTCCCAGCGGACACCCATGCCAACTTCAACAAAGACCGTCACAATACCCGTATCTTGGCAGAGCGGCCGGTGGCCGACCGCACACATTCTAGAATTGATTAATATCTGTGCCATGGCATCTTTCGCTGCGGGGTTTTGCTCCCTCTCCCAAGCCCGATGCACCGCCTGTATAAAATCGAGGGGATGGTAATAAGAGATAAACTGCAGTGCATCCGCCACACTGTCGATGAGATCTCGCTCCTGAATGACTGTCATACCCTTTGCACTCCCGCTACCTTCACGCGTTGACTATTGCATGATGGGCGCACTGAGCGCCGCAATGTCTGCCTCTAACTCGACCATGTTGGCATTCACTTGACGACGGAAGGCATTGATCGATTCAATCCATTCGCCATTACTGTCGACTTGCTTGCGCAGCGCAGCGCGCTCGAGATTTGATTTGTTCAAGCCATCGGCCAACCGTTCAACATCCGTCTGAGCACGTTGCGCACTGGCGGCTAAGCGCTCTAAATCGCCCGCTACTTTAGTCAGTGCCGATAACTCCGCCAGCATGGTCTCTAACGTGCTGCTGTGTGCTGTGGTTGTGCTGGTGAGATTCGTGATGGTCTTTTCCTGAGCAACAACGCTCTTCTCGACCTTCACCAGTTTGCCATTGCTCACTTTGCGCGCATCCCATAGCTTGCGCACTTCGGTGTCAATTAACCGTATTTGCGCACTCATCGCCGCCGCCGATTTATTCACGGTCTCATCAGTATCAGAGAGGAGTGCCTCGAGATCCGCAACACGGCCCTGCAGCGCCAATTGTTGTGTGCGCGAGGTATCCGCCAGCGTTTGCAACTGCCACGCCCAGGCACAAGCGATGGCCGCCAGCGCGAGTGCTATCGTCAATACCAGCCGAGCCGTCAAGCCCAGACCCGCTTCGCTTCTAGCGGCACGAGGCGGGATAGCGCCTCGAGGGGCCGAGCTCACTGCTTCATCGCGGTTGGCGGTAAAGGACGGAATCTCGTTGAGGTCATCGCGGGACATACCAAATACTCAGTCTCGAAAGCATTAGATTATATATCGACCCTAGCGCGCATGTGCACCAGAGGCATTATTCCCGTATGGGCGCCACCAAAGCATCACGCAGGGCACCCCCCTCGCTGACAACGCCATCGGGGAGGGGTAAATCCAGCAGAGTTGCCGCAATCGGGTAAACATCGAGCTGGTGTGCTTTGGGGATCACCTTGCCCACCGAAAAGCCCGGACCAATCGCCACGAAAAAGGCGGCCATGTCCTCCACCGTCGCAGGATATCCGTGCATTCCGCGCAAATCAGGTCCCCGCGCACCACCATGACGAAACAGTCGGGGCGGGTCTGTCTCAATAATCAGGTCAGCGACGGCGGGATGACGCGTATAGTGCCTCTCCGCAAGCGTCTCCTCAGAGACCACCCGATAGCGCCCATTCGACGCCTCGCGCAGGTTGGCTGCCAACGCCGTCACATCCGCGTTAGGGTCACGCCGGTAGTACATCACGCGTGTGCTGCTGTTAACGCGTCGGAATCCTTTCGGGCGCGGTAAGGTATTGGTGTCAATAAACTGGCGTGGGTCTACTGCAGACATGCCGTGATCTGACAACACGATGAGACTGATCTCCGCATCCTGCTGACGATTGATGTCTTGGATGGACCGCCACAACCGATCCACCCAGTAATCTGTCTCTGCGATGGCGGCCTTTGTCTCAGGCGCATCGGGACCATAAGTGTGCCCACTGGTATCCACTGTTGAAAAGTACAAGGTGACCAAATCAGGTCGATCTGCTTCGGGTAGCGAAAGCCACTCCGTAGCCTGCTGCACCTTAGCAGAGGGACTCACACTGACATCGTAAGCCCGATAATCGGTCGGTAAAATGCCGCCAAATTTGGCGTCAGATTCGGGCCAAAAAAAAGTGGAAGCGCGTCCACCCTGCTGCTCAACCAGCGTCCATAGCGGCGTGCCCGCCAGCCAGTCGGGATCTTTTTGACCAGATCCCATTCGGTAGCAGTCAGATCGATCACTGCGACAAAAATAATTATCCACCACACCGTGGCTCGTTGGCCGCAGACCCGTCGCGATCGATAGATGGGCGGGGAACGTTTTTGAAGGGTAAACCACTTGCAACTGATTGACCCGAACACCCTGCTCGGCCATACGCTTCATGCGCTGTGCCTCGGGCCAATCCAAATAATCCCAGCGGAAACCATCGATCGACAGCAACACGAGGGTATTGGCCAGCGAGGGGGAGACACTGAACAGAAGGAAGCAGAAGGTCAGAAAGCGTTTCATTACCACGTGGCTCCCTTGCGCGAGGTATTCCTGAGTTGCAGGAACGCTCTGGTCGGCCGATGGTCGCCTAAAAAGCGTTTCGCTGTCATTGATACCACCCACCAGATCAAGCCCACCGGCTTGCTACGACACAATATTGTACCGATCACACCGGCGGCCGGACAAAAAAAAGCGGCCTAAAGACCGCTTTCTGAACAGGCTTTTTGGCCATTATAGGTA
>JABJAS010000321.1 GCA_018666055.1 Halieaceae bacterium
ACGTCCATGAGCGTATTCAGCTGTTGTCGAAAACGTGACCGGGCATCCGCGCTATTAAAACCCCTAGCGTTCCCCCACGCAGGCGTCCAGCCAACGGAGCTACTCTCTAACACATCGTTGTTGCCGGTTTGATCTGCAACGATCGGACGATCTTGGTTCTTGCCCACAATCACGCCGGTAGTGCGGGCACCCAACAGGATGTCAGTGCTCGCTTGAGACGCACCAAAGTCATTAGCAACAATCGCCCAACCCGATACGCTCCCTCCCACAAAGCCACTTGCCGCAGAGCCACTGCTGATGTCCACCCATGTTCCGGCTTTGCTCGAGAAGCGATTCCCCGATACCAGACCGTCGTTGGTATCGATAGCCGCTAATCCTGCACCCGCGGCATTGGCTGCATTTCCGGTGAATGTATTGGCGCTGACCAACATCGTGTGCGCAATGCTGGTCCCTTGCTGCCCCGTGAGGATGCCGTATCCCGCAGAAGAGGCGCCGGCATCCTTGAAGGTGTTGCTTTTCAGGGTCGTGCTGTTCTTACTGGGCGATTTGGATGTGCTGGCAATAACCACGGCCGTCGTGCCGAGCCCTGTGCTCTCTGGATAACCGGGCACATCGTTGTAATTGAAGGTATTGCTCAGGACAGTCGTGCTCTGCGCGGCGTCGATAATGGTCAACGGAAGTCCCACCATGTCAAAGGTGTTGTAGTTGACGTCGACTTGCCCCCCCCCGGCCACAGAGCTGATGATGCCAAAATCTAACTCAGTCATATCAGATCGATTCACTTTGAGCGTGCCCAAAATGCGCTCATTGTCGGCACTGCAACCCGGAGCGGGCTCCATGAGTACGCCGGTTACAGTATCTAGGCCCGACACACCAGCTCCGTTAATAACCACTCGATCAACATTGCCAAACGTGGTGCGCTTGTCACACTGTTGAGGATTGGAATAGTAGGCAATCACGCTGGCGTTACCGCCGTCACCACAAGGGGAATCAACAGATAGGGTCATGTTTCGGACAGAGGCTGTGCCCAAGCGGAACTCAAGCGCGACACCGACGGCCCCATCGCAAGAAAGCGAAGAGTCCTGGATCGTCACCTGGGTACCGGATTTACTGCGACCTCTCAGGTCTCCAATAAAACCGGTGACGGCTATGGCGCCAATACTGTAACTAGGGGAGGCAAGAAACACATCGCGATAGCCGCCATCGGTTGCCGCATCAAGAGCGCACTGAATATTCTCGGTATCGTCACCGGAGGCGTCAGCTTCAACCTCAATGGTGCCACCATTGAGCGACACCGCACTGGGGCAACCGAGATCTTGTGCGTGAGTCAGATGCATGCTCGCGCTGAACACGAGAACCAAACACAGTCTTGAAATAAACGGGGCCATACAGATTTCCTCCATAATATGGTCCCAATGTAGCGAGGCGGGAGGGGTTTGACCAGCGTTCCAAGCATAAGTTTGAATGCCGGAGTAGAGGGAGTAACAAAAGCTCGCACTCGAATATTCGACAAACTGCCGCGTTATCGTTCGCTATATTCGGCCTGATACGATTTGAGGATCCCTGCCAACGTTAGGCTGTAACATAGCGACCTCAACGGAAGCTCATGATTGCAATTTTAGGCGGCATAGAAGACGCTTGCTGCTGACTAAGACTGATCACACAAAATAGGAGAAGCGGTATGCCGCGTGTGAATTTACAAGGTAGCGCGTCGATCGTCACCGGAGGCGCGTCAGGGATAGGTGAAGCCTGCGCCCGCCAGCTGGCCGAGTTGGGCTCAACGGTGGTCGTTGCTGACCTCAACGAGGAGCGCGGCCAGCAAGTGGCCGAGGAAATTGGCGGACAATTTGTCAAATGTGACGTCTCAAGCATTGAAGACGCTGATGCAGCCGTCGCTGCGGCTGCAGCCCTAGGTCCGCTTAGGGCCTGCGTAAACTCAGCGGGGTTGGGCGCCGCGGGTCGTACCGTTAGCCGTGATGGTGAACCCTTCCCTTTGGACAAGTTCAGCTTTGTGATCAAAGTGAACTTGATTGGCACGTTTAATATGCTCAGTCGCGCTGCCGCTCAAATGGCAAAGAACGAACCGCTTGATGAGGATGGCGGTCGCGGGGCTATCGTGAACCTGGCATCTGCGGCCGCGTTTGACGGACAAATTGGTCAGTGTGCTTACTCAGCCTCTAAAGCCGGTGTGGTGGGTATGGCGCTTCCCATCGCTCGTGACCTGGCCGCAG
>JABJAS010000322.1 GCA_018666055.1 Halieaceae bacterium
CTACTCATGCATTGTGCGCTCTATGTTGGTGTAGGCCGATTGGCCGCCGTACTGGATATGACGGAAGAGCTGCCCGCTGGATTCGCACAGCCTTTTGGATCGGACCATATTGTGAGTCCTTCGTCTGATGCACCCGTGCTGGTTCGATAGGACCCTCCGCACCGCCGTAATACAAAAACAAGGCTCTAATCATGCACGCAGAAATTAAATCGAGACGAGCCTTACCAATCTGGCTGTCAGTATTGCTCAACGCTTGCTTTGCCCCGCATGCCCTGTCAGAGCCCTCGGCCGGCTGGGCACTACCCGGGGGAGGGCAGGGAGGCGGTCACTTCAGTACCGCAACCCAAATCACCCCCGATAACGTCTCCGATTTAACCATTGCTTGGGTACATCGGTCGGGGGATTACAATAAAGGAGACAATTTTATTGATGGCTTATCAGGCACGAAACCCCTGCAATCTTCATGGCAAGCCACCCCTATCCTGATCGAAGATCAATTGGTGATCTGCACCCCCTTTAATCGCATTATCGCCGTCGACGCTTCCACCGGTGAAGAGCGTTGGTCCTTTACCCCTGATATTGACGTCGCGAGCTTTGGTATGCCTCGCTGTCGCGGTGTGACCCAGTGGCAAGACCCTCGCACAACTGAGGGCGAAATGTGCCACACCGTGGTCATCGCCCCCCTCATGGACGCTCGGATCGTCGGCCTAGATGCCAAAACAGGTGAGCGCTGCGCGTTTGGTAGCAAGCAAAATCTCGATCTCAGCGCAGGGTTAGGCCCCTATGAGGTCGGGTTCTACATGCTCAACACCCCCCCCGTCATCGTCAACAACACCCTGATCACGGGCGGGTCAGTTGCTGACAACATCACCACCAAGGTGCCCAGTGGGGTGATTCGATCTTACGACCTCCTCAGTGGAGAGTTACTGTGGGCTTGGGAGCCACTCGGCGATCCCGCGGCAAAGCCAGCCGCCCACGATGACAAGATGAAGACCGCCGTTGAACCGGTGCCGACTTCGACCGACCAAACTACGACCGACTCCTCGGATCCAACATTCCAGAGAGGGACCACCAATTCTTGGTCCTTTCTCTCTGTCGACCCAAACTTAGGCTTGGTTTATGTGCCTACCGGCAACACCTCGCCCGATTATTACGGCGGACAACGAGACGGACTCGATTATTACTCTAGCTCAGTGGTAGCGCTGCGCATCGACAGCGGTGATGTCGCCTGGCATTTTCAAACCGTTCATCATGATATTTGGGATTTTGACGTTCCCTCTCAGCCCACGTTTTTCGATTGGGAGCGAGAAGGCGAACCGGTTCTTGGCCTGGCTCAAACGACCAAGCAGGGCTATGTCTTTTTACTCGACCGCGAGACAGGCGAACCTCTCTTTCCCGTCGTGGAGACGGCAGTCCCACAAGGTGCTGTTGCGGGAGACTTCACGGCACCCACGCAGCCGATTCCGAGCAAGCCCCGATCCCTGTTTGAACTGCCGGGCGAAAACGAGCTGCTCTGGGGACTGACACCATGGGATAAAGGGGCTTGCGCTAATACACTAGAAGATGTCCGTTACGAGGGTCCTTTCACGCCACCAACAACCGAGGGTGCTTTGCACATGCCCAGCGCCTTTGGCGGCCAGAACTGGGGCGGACCGGCCATTGATTCAGTGAGAGGCAAACTGATCGTCAATACGCTGCACATGGGGACCATCCTGCAGCTATTACCTCGAGAAGAATGCGGGCCCGAGACGGGACCAGATCCGGTCGCACCCGGGCCCTTTATCTTGGAGCCAGGCGAAGGGACTCCTTATTGCAACCGTCGCTGGCTTGGATTCGTCTCCCCCCTTGGTGTGCCTTGCACCCCTCCACCCTGGGGTACCCTCGCCTCCATCGACCTTCAGACTGGCGATGTTGATTGGCAAGTGCCCCTCGGCACCACACGGGACATGGCACCGTTCCCGTTTTGGTTCATCAAAGGATCACCCAACTTGGGCGGACCGGTCGTAACGGCGAGCGGCCTCACTTTTATTGGTGCCACCACAGATCATTACTTGCGGGCATTCGACACCCAAACCGGTGACGAATTATGGAAAGGTCGCCTGCCAACCTCCGGCCATGGATTGCCCATGACTTACCAGCTACGGGAAGACAGCGCGCAATATGTGGTGATCGCAGCGGGCGGCCATGCAGCATTGGGCACGCCTCCCGGAGATCACTTGATCGCTTTTAAATTGCCCAACAAAGAATAGAGGACAGACTATGAGCGCGGGTATCACCACCACCCCAGAGGGCGATCTACTGGCCAATATCCATGAACTTGAGTGGTTAGATGTCGGCGGTGGCACACAGTTTAAAATTCTAAGACTGTGTGAAAAAACAGGGCAGTGGGCATTGTATGTCCACATGGAACCCGGCGCCCGTTTTCAAGCTCATCGCCATGAGGGCATCGGCCAGTTCTTCATCATGAGTGGCGAGTTAATTTACGACGTAGGAACCGCAGCGCAGGGCACCTATGGCTTTGAGCCGATCTTTGCAGAACATCGAGACGCGCACTGCGTTGTCGAGACCGAAATGCTCTTTCTAGGAGAAGGCGCGGTGACCTATTTCACCCCAGAGGGTGAAATCGACTATGTCTTCAACGCCATGACACTCAAAGCCGCGCAATCGGGTGACGGGCAACTCGATATCGGCCCCGAGGATTAAGCGCGCCCTACGACGACACTTGCTGCAGCCACTTGGCAATAGCGCTTAAAAAGGTGGCCGCCTGAGCGCCATTGATCACGCGGTGGTCGCTACCCAATGTCAGCGTCATGATCGACTGCGCGACCACGGCCCCTTGGGCGTCAAAAGCCGGTACTCGACGGATCGCGCCGACTGATAGCACCATCACTTGCGGGGGCGTCACCATCGCGGTGAACGCACTGACGCCATACATGCCCAGATTGCTGATCGTAATCGCAGCGGGAGCGGCATCCTCCGCTCGTATCTGGCCAGCCCGTGTGCGCCCAATCAGATCGCGAGTCTGAGCCACCAATTCGGCAAAAGGCGTTTCAACGGTGGTCTGCACCACCGGCGCGAACACCACGTGATTCTCAGTAGCGACGGCCAAGCTCACCGGCTGACCCGTTATCGAGGTAATACGTTCGCCGTCAAAGGTTTTGTTGAGCTCGGGCTGACCTAACAGCGCATGCTGCACTGCCACAATAATAAGATCGTTGATGGTGCCCACAGCGTCTTGAGGCGCCGCAGTTAACGACGCCATGGCAGCGCCCACATCCACATCGAGTGAAACATGGTAGAGGGGCACTGTGGATTGCGCGTTAGAGAGCTTTCGCGCCACGGTTGCCTGTTGCGCAGACAGCGGCTTACCCGCAGCCTGCGTCTCTGACGCTGCGCTGGAATCTGAGAGTGCGCGGTCAACATCTTCTTTGACAATCCGACCACCGGGCCCGGTCCCAGCCACTTGCTCCGCACTGAGGCCTGCGCTCTCGAGCTTGCGGCGCAGTGCTGGGGAGATTTTCACAGTGGTGCCGGACGACGCCACCGAGGTCGCGGGGAGCGCCGCCGCATCGGGCGCCCCAGCAGCCGTTTTAGCGACGGCGGCACCTTGTGCGGCCACGAAGGCATCGACCGCCGCTTCAGCCACTAACTCCGGCGCAATAACACCAATCAGTTGCCCTACCGGCAATTCCGCACCAATCTCCGCCAAGATTCGTACCAGAGTCCCGGAAGTGCGGGCCTCAAAACTGTTGACGATTTTGTCCGTTTCGATATCGACAATTTCCTCACCCGCCGCGACGGTATCACCCACCTTTTTATGCCAGGCAACGATCGTACCGTGAGTCATCTCAATGCCCCACTTGGGTATCGTCACGGCGTCCAAGCGC
>JABJAS010000323.1 GCA_018666055.1 Halieaceae bacterium
ACCCAAAGATATTTTCGAGGTGGTGAGCCGTTCGTTGGCTGACGCATCCTAAGGGCTTGGCCACCCCCTTCTGGACCACTCCTTCTAGGCCACCCGTTATAGTGGCGTATGACCGCGATTGCTGCGCCTTACCCCCGCCCTAGACAGCGAAAATGGCGGCCTGAAAACGGGGAGCAAAGGTGTCGCAGTAAGCACATCTGGTTCTAAGTTTGACTAGCCATGCTGCAGCCGCAGTGTTGGCAAGCTGATCAGCAAACGCAGCGCGATGGTTATCGCGAGGGGTATAAAGCCATTGCCTCGTCGTGGGCCTCACGGGTATTGTCTGGCACCGCCTCCTCGCGCAGTGCCTCTATCAGTCCAAGCTGACGCCACTCAGTCGCAGTGCCGCCATAGATAGAGCGGTCAAGCTCACTCAGTATTACCGCTAATGAGGGACTGCTGGCTCTGGCAATGTCGCTGAGTGAGGAAAATGCTCGTGCATGATGGAGTGCAGCCCAGTGCTGTAATGCGGTTCGCACGCCCGACGCGTCTTGCTGCGTGAGTGCACGCCTCACCTCGACCAAGGCCTGACGCTTGCCACCGCTCCGGCGAGCGGCGAGCCGCCCTTTGGCCGTGTCTGCGTTTATAGGGGCTGGACGCAGTCGCCACAGTGTGAACGCTAGACCAATGGCGATGAGCCAGCCCGCTATGCCGATGAGCCCAAACCACAACGGCAGGCGTCCCACAGGCAAGGCCGTTTCGGAGGAGGGGCCCGATGCCGTTTCATCATCGAGCAACTCGGCGGTTTGGACGGCAATATCTCTTGCTTCCAGTACCGCATACTCGAGCTGATCGGTCTGTGTGTTCCACCAGGGGACACGGATTTCGGGTAATGTCCAATTGCCATTCGCACGGGCGACCAGCGCCTCGCTTTGGGTCCGCGTCCCCTGGAGTCCTCGAGCGATTTCACTTTGATCAATGGATTCCTGATCGGGGTAGAAACGGAGTTCAGGAATATTGAGCGCGCCTTGCACGCTGCTAAGCGGCGGCAGTTGGCTCCCTTGAAGGCCCTCTGCCACCAGCGTGAGAGTGCGTGTTGTGGAATCCCCCACCGACAGCGCCTCGGGATCTAGTGACCAACTTTCCGTCAACGTCAGTGTCCTAGCCGGTAGCCAAACATCGCCAGGAAAAGCAGCGGGCACACCTTTAACCGTGACTTGCAGCGGTTCCGACGATAAGCGGAGGCGTCTTCCAAGGCGCGAGCCCAATAATGTGCGCCCGGCTTGGACCTCACGCGCTGTAAATGCGATGGCAGGAATCGATAGCGTGCCACTCTTTTGTGGGTAGATGGCATAGCGCAGTTCGGTGACCAACCAGGTACGGTTACCGACTCGTCGCTGAAAACTTTGCCGCTCTAGTGGCTCGACTACGGCGTCTGCAATATCAAGCGTTGAAATTTCTGACCCCTCTAAATTAATGGCTTGTTGCAGCGTTATGGTGAGGATGAGCTCCGCTTGAACGTATAAGCTGGGCTGATCAATGCTGGTTTCAAACAACACGGTGGCATCGCCAGGAGCGATCAGTGGCTCAGGATTGACCAGAATCGATATCGGTGTCGTACGGCGGCCCCCCGTCAACAGAGAGGGGATGGTGAGTGTGCCTTCACGCAGCGGTGCGAGTTCAAGCTCTAGTGTTCGTGTGACGTTATTACGGCCGTTGATAAACCGTGCATTGGTCGCGCTGGAGCGGGAAAGTATCTCCCAATCGCGATTCAGCGGCGTGAGGTCAATTTCACTGGGCTGTTCGCCTGCATCACCGAGTAGGGTAAGTCGCAGTGTTTCGCCGAGGGCAATTTCACGGCGATCCGCGGTCGCAGACAGATTAGCCATCGTCGCAGCAGACCAGAGTAGCGTGGCCGCTATGAGACTCCAGACAGCCACACGCTGTGGGTGCGCTTTACCAGCGAATCGATTCATCGGGTTTATCGCCCTCCCTGAGTCTTTGCATGGTTTGATAGCGGAATTTGCGTCGCAACAGCCCACCGGGATCATCAGGCACGCGGCGCAACCACTGTTCCAGCGCTTGTTGCTCCTCTAATGCCTCATCAAATTTCGCCATTTGTTCCTGTGTGGCCGCCTCAAGTTGGTCCGCGGCCTGCTGATCTCTATCAGCGGTATTTGGGTCTCGGTCACCGTCTTGTGGCTCGGACTCTTCCTGATCGTTGGCCTCATCCTGTTGCCCGTCACCTGCTTGTTGGGAATCATCTTGTTGATCCGATGACTCGCCATCTCCTCCACTATCGGAGTCAGACGCATCATTTTGCTCAGACTGTTCGTCTTGTTGGCTTTGCTCTTCTCCCTCCTGCTCCTCCTCTTGCTCTTGGTCCTCTTGTTGATCGAGCAGTGACTGAATAAAGTCGCGATTGGCAACGGCATCTTCTGCATTGGGCTGCAAGGACAAGCTCCTTTCATAGGCGTTAATGGCGCCTCGCAAATCGCCCTGCATCGCCAGAGCATTGCCTTGATTGAAGAGCCCATCAGCGGATGGCTCGGAGGCGAAGCTACCAGCTGCCCGATCATAAGCGCCGGCCTCAAATTCTGCCATGCCACGCCATGGCGACTGATCGAATCGCTCGGCGGCGCCACTTGCGTCACCGGCAGCAAGACGCTGGGCGCCTTGCTGATCAGGGGTGAGCCAAAGATCCTCCCACTCCGCCGCTTGCGATGTTTCCGACTGCATGACCACTAACAGCAACAGGCTGACGAGGGCGCCTTTTCTGAATGCAGGGAGCAGTAGCAGGGCAACGAGCGCAGCCAGCCAAAATCCCTGGTCTTGCCAGGCATCGGTTTGTCTTGCTAGATCAAGTTCGCCTTGCGCCGCTAAGTTATTGCGTCTGGTCAATGATTTGATATCACGTTCGTCTAAGCTAATTTGTTCGACCGGCGCGTTCAAAGTGCTGGCGATTTGATCTATCGCCTGGCGGTCCAGCGTAGGGATCACAATTTCGCCAGCGTCATCTTTGAGGAACCCGCCATTGGGGAGCGGGATCGGGGCGCCCGCCTTGGTGCCAATCGCCATGACCGCGAGGGCAGCACCGCTGCTCTCTAGCGCGTTTTTTGCGCGGACTGTGTCAAAGCCGGGCAGGCCGTCAGTCATGAGCAAAATTTGGCCGCCTTGCGCGCCAGCAGTAATCAGTAGATTGGCTGCTGCCTCAATCCCGCTGGTCGCATTTGCGCCGGGCAAAGGCATAATATTGGGCGACAGTGCAGGCATCAAATTAGCAATGGTTCGCGCGTCATCCGTCAGTGGCGTCACCACATGGGCATCCCCGGCAAACACCACCAGGCCGGTCACACCTTCGACTCTTAACTCCAGCAAATCGAGTATTTTTTGCCGAGCGCGGCGTATTCGACTGGGCTGAACGTCTGCCGCCAGCATCGACGCGCTGAGATCCAATACCAACACCAACGCGTCTGCACGCTTGATGACCGGTAATTCAACCTGCCGCAAGCTGGGGCCAGATGCAGCGAGTACGATGAGACTCAGTAATAGGATCGGCATCCAGATCGTCGTCTGGCGGGTTTTATCACTGTGCTCCGGCATCAGGTAGGGGAGCAGTTCTGGATCGATGGCCCGGCTCCAGTCGCCTTGGCGTGTGCGCCGATGCCACAGGGCAAGAGCCAGCAGTGGGCAGATCAACAATCCCCAGAGCAATTCTGGACGCAGTACATGAAACCCATCAATCATGAGAAAGCCTGCGACGGCTCAGCCAGCCGCTCTGAAGCAGCGCCAGCCAGCAGGCTAGCCCCAACGCGCCCAGCAACGGCAACCAGCTGAGGGCGCGTTTTGGACGAAAGGTGCTGGCATCCTGCTCCACCGGTTCAAGGGTATCGAGTAACGCATAGATCGCCTCAAGTTCCGCCGGCGAGGTCGCTCTGAAGTAACGTCCTCCTGTGGCTTCGGCGACGGCATTTAACATGGCTTCATCTACTTCGACGCGGCCTCTGGTTGTTCTGCCCAGATTGCGGCTAATGCCAATGGTATAGATTTTCACATCGAGCTGAGCGGCTAACGCCGCGGCTTCCATTGGATCGACCGTACTGGCGGTGTCTTGACCATCGGTAAGCAGTATGAAGATGCGCGATGTTGCAGGGCGGTCGCGCAGCCGTTTGACGGCCAGTCCCAACGCATCACCAATTGCTGTGTCCTCTCCGGCAAATCCGAGTTGAGCTTCATCGATGAACCGGGTCACCGTTTCAAGATCAAAGGTCAGCGGAGCCTGCAAGTAGGCCCGTGTGCCGAACAAAATAAGCCCGACGCGATCACCTTGGCGACGCTGCGTAAAGTCGGCAGCAATCGATTTGACTGCCGTGATTCTGGGAACCAATCGATTGCCGATCTGCATGTCTTCAATTTGCATGCTGCCAGATAGGTCAAGTCCCAGCATGAGGTCGCGGCCCGTATTAGGGAGTTCAATGGGTTCGCCTATCCATTGAGGTCGAGCGATCGCCGTAATCAATAGCATCCAAGCAGCCCATAGCAACCACCAAACCCATCGCGCTGATTGGCTGGGTTGCCGAGTTCCCGATAAGGATTGCCACCGCGCGGCAAAAGGCGCTCTGAGTGCCGCAGGCTGTAGAGAGCCACCTCGACTGAAATAGAAAATCAGTAGGGGCACAGGTGCCACCACAAATATCCAGGGCCACATCCACTCAAGCATCCGACACCTCATGCCGGCGGAGCCAGTATTCAGCCATGAGCAGCAGGGGTTCTGTGGCGGCTATTGAATGCGCTGTATACAGCGAATCAAGATCGGCCAAACCCTCGGTAGGGAGATTTTTACAGGTCTTGAGCAGGAAGGCCTGCCAGTGCTGACCATGAAGCGCTGCCACCTGCTCTGCGGGGAACGCTCTCAATGCGGCTACTTTCAGCAATTGGTTAATGTCTGTGGTGGTGGCTTCAGATGCTGTTAGGAGGCGTAGTTGTGATAGTGCGGCTCGCCGGTAGTGAGCGCGACGATAGCGTCGTCGAATCCATCGACCGAACAGCAATAAGCCAATGATCGTCAATGCGAGCACGATCCACCATCCCGGTGCCAGCGGCCACCATCCGATAGACTCAGGCGCTCGCAAAGGAGCGAGTTGTGCCAGCATCATATCGGGGTTCATCTTGCGGGAAATACCGTTAGCAGTCGCTTCAACGGGTCATCACCGGTGTTTATCTTGAGCAGTGGGATGCGCAGCTCGCGAAGGCGGCGCGCAGTGAGGTCCTGATTTGAGCGATACTGGCTGGCATAGGCCTCTCGGATACTGTCGGCGCCAGTATCGAGGGAGGAGTGATGATCGCCATCGGTGACGGAATAGTGTCCCGAGCGCGGCAGCTCTGCTTCTAAACGGTCATTCACAGCGATCCCTACCAGTTGCGTGCGGCGCGCTAGCCGGCGCAGTGGCGAGAGATTGTCGGCCTCCAATAAATCATGAAAATCACTGATTAAAAAAATACGAGTGCCCGGACGAGCAATGCGCTCAAGTTGCTGGAGTAAGTCGAAGAGACCGTTGCTCGGTGCGTGATCAGCAGCGCCGGGCGCGCCTTCTCGAACAAGATCACCGATCACTCGAAGCACACTATGCTGACTGCGTTTGGGTCGAGTATCGGACAACGAGTTATCGCCCAACACCACGCCGCCGACACGTTCACCAGCGCCTAACGCTGACCACAATGCCAGGGTCCCAACGTGCGCTGCCATGACCGACTTGAAGCACTGGGTAGAGCCAAACTTCATCGGTGTACGCTGATCGATGGCCACCAGAATGGGTTGTTCCCGATCTTCATGAAACAGCTTGGTGTGTGCAGTGCCGGATCGTGCGGTAACCCGCCAATCGATCGCCCGCACATCGTCGCCAGCAGCGTAGGCTCGCACTTCATCGAATTCGACGCCACGGCCTCGTTGGCGAGCTCGTTTCATGCCCGCTAGATTCGCCAGCGCGCGCGTTTGGCCCGTGACATCGACAAACCGAGCGGAAAATCGATTGGCGATCAGCGCGTCTGATGACACGACTGCGCCAGATGGACCATCGATTGAGCGATGAACGATGCTGTCAGGCAACGGGGATACGCTCAATCAAACGTCCAATGATTTGATCACTGGTGACGCCTGCGGCCTCTGCCTCAAAGGAGACAATCAGTCGGTGTCTGAGACAATCGAAGACTACCTTTTGCACATCGTCTGGGCTCACGTAGTCTCTGCCTTCAATCCACGCGTTAGCCCGCGCACAGCGATCGAGCGCAATGGTAGCCCGAGGACTGGCGCCGTACTCCAGCCAGTCGGCGAGTTCCGCGTCGTAGAGACTTGGATCTCGGGTGGCGATGACCAATTGGATGATGTATTCCTCGACCGCTGGCGCCATGTGGACATCTAAGGCACCTTGGCGCGCGGCAAAGATGTCTGCTTGCGAGACCGCACGATCAGGTTGAGATTGCGCACCACCCGCTTCGCTGCGTGCCAGCCGCAAAATAGCTTGCTCAGCATCTCGGTCCGGATAGGACACTCGGACGTGCATGAGAAACCGGTCGAGTTGTGCCTCGGGGAGGGGGTAAGTGCCCTCCTGCTCAATCGGGTTTTGAGTTGCCATCACCAGAAAAAGCGGGGGCAGGGCATACGTCTGACTGCCAATACTGACTTGTCGTTCGGCCATGGCCTCGAGCAGCGCAGATTGCACTTTTGCAGGCGCTCTGTTGATTTCATCGGCCAGCACTAAGTTGTTAAAGATGGGCCCCTGCTGAAATTCAAATGTTCCCGTCTGGGGCCGAAAAATATCGGTACCCGTGATATCGCCGGGTAACAGGTCGGGCGTGAATTGAATGCGATGGAAATCACCTTCGATGCCTTCTGCCATTTGTTTGATCGCACGCGTCTTGGCGAGGCCCGGTGCGCCTTCGACCAGCAGGTGTCCGTCGGCCAGTAAGGCAATCAGCAATTTATGAATGAGGTCTTGCTGGCCAACAATTTGTTGCCCGAGCCAATGTTCGAGGTTCGCGAGAAGTTGATAGTTCACAAGTCAGGCCTTTATGTCGACAGATTCAGAAATGGCGCCATTTCTGACCATTTCAAGGCCTAAACGTTCGCAGTTTCCCTCGATAAGGGCCGTGCGCTCGGCTTGCCGGTCAGAAGCCCGACAATTTATAACATGTAATGGCGTCTGACAGCCCCTCTCGCCAGTCGCTGCGACCCTCACGCCAGCCGTCCAGCCAACGAATTCTGGCCAATCCCGTCAAAAAGGGGCAGTTTTCTCTTGAGCGCCCAGCAAGGCCCAGCTGATACCCCTTGTCGAAGGCGCGTTGAATACGGTTTCGCTTGAATCTTTTCATAATCTGACCACTTCTCCCGTTGTTTGGCGGCTGAGGCCGCGGTGTGCAAAAGGCATGTTCTTGCCACCTCTGCTAGGTGATGCGACAACGGACCCACTTGAGGTGGGTCACACAGGAAATGGGCTGCGAGCGCTGGCGGTCGCGTCAGCAACAAAATGTTGCTACCGACCTGTCAAACCGACCAGGTGGACAGCGGGTCTTATCGTGACCTAGCGCTTGTTTTTGCGCCCGATGTGCTCCAGCCCGGGAAATGGCTCCACTCCATAAAGTACCCCCTCTCGAGGAGGCTGGCTAAAACTAATTTATTATCAGCAGGGTGTGTCATCAGGCGGATTGGCTATAAGGCAATAGTGGTAGGGCTCTGCGCGTTGCTGCAACGGATTTTTAGCTGGCTGCAAACATAAAAATAATCGACAGAGCATTGCCGCGGCTTGTGGTGAGCAGGCCACGCTCTGGGTAAATCAACGTCTGTTCAAGGGTGGCGCGACCCGATGGCCGAATGTAAAGCCTGAATCCACAACGATACGGGAGTGCGGCAACCCTCAGCCGCAGCAAGACAGTGCGCCTAAAGTCGCGCGTTTTCTTTCGGTGCCAAGGGTCGATTCGGAGCATCGTTTGGTGTGGGTTAAAACAGACGGGTGAAGCGCGTGAGGTCAACTTTTTGGGCTTTCAGTGATCCACCTGTAAAACCGGCTCGTAAATCCCCACAGCTAGGTAAATGACTATCTGGTTTAGTCATCTTCCCCCAGATGGCGAATTGTTGCCCCGGCCGTTTGGCCGGGGCTTTTTTTTGCGAGATGGCCTATGAATAATCGTGTTGTGATGCTCACTTTGGGCTACACGGGTCTCCTGCCCTTCTATGGGTTCTTAGCGGCGGCGTGGTCGCTGGAGGATTGGCCAGCTGCGGTATCTGTGCAAGGCTTCATTATTTACTCACTCGGTATTCTGTGTTTTTTAGCCGGTACTTTATGGGGCCGCGTGCAGTCGTTTGACGCGCCGCATCGGGCGAGGCTGCTCGTGAGTAATGGTTTGGTGTTATTTGCCGTCGCAGCGGTTTTGACCGCACAGGCATGGTTGGCATCTTTGGCCTTGATGATGGGTTATCTCGCGCTGCTATGGTACGAGCAGGGTGCAGAGTCTTTGCCTCCCTGGTATGGCGTGATGCGCAGAAATTTGACGTTGGGCGTGGTATTGGCGCATGGCTTGTTCTTTACCGTGCAGTCGGTTCAGATGGCGCCTTGAGTAATCAGAGTCTCTGGTGTATTCGCATTGGCTAGCCACTCATCAGGTACCGCGATCGACCGTGCATTGAGCAAGGTCAATAAGGCCTTAAGCTTGACGCCGCCGCTGTCAACAAAGCGAGCACAGTCATCGAGCAGCTGAGTGCTGAGACGTAAGCAAGGGGAGTGGCGACCGCTTGTGTCAGTCAATACGATCGCAAGATCATCTTGTTGCCATTGTGTTTCCAGCGTCTCGATGACCTTGAGTGGCGCACCGATTAGATCCACCGGGAGAATAATGATATCCGGAGTCGCGGCGGCATAGAGCAATGCAGTGATGCCGGCACAGGGGCCCAAATCCGGCATCACCTCGCAGAGCACTCGATCGGCATAGTGCTGATAGAACCGCGGGTTGTTCCGGCAGCATACCAAGCGCTCGGTAGCGGGAGTGTCAAAGCAGACGCCTGCTAGCAGGGGGGTGCCGTTAAACGCGATTAAACCCTTGTCCCGGCCATGCCAGCGACGGCCTTGACCACCGGCCAAAATACCCAAGCTGTAGGCTCGTGTGGCGTTCACAGACTCGTCTCTCTATGGGATCATCCTTTCTCCTGTTGAACTATAGCTCATGTCATCCATGTCGCGTGTTCTAGCGCTTGATACTGCCACTGATGCCTGCACCCTTGCGTTGTGCGGTGAAGGAGATTTGCGTGCTCGCCATGAGCGGCTCGCCAGAGCCCATAATCGGCATATTCTCGGTATGTTGACCGATATCCTTGCAGAGCGCTCGCTCGCGTCAGCAGTAGACGTCATTGCTTGCGGCGTAGGTCCCGGCTCCTTCACGGGTCTCAGGGTCGCGGTCAGCGTGGCTCAGGGGCTGGCTTGGGCAAGGGACATTCCGGTTCACGGTTTTTGTTCGTTATCGGCGCAGGTCTACAGTGCGGCGGCGCTGGGGCTGCTATTAGAGGGCCAATGGGTCCTCTCGACGATTGATGCTCAAATTGGTCAGCTCTATGGCATTTGGGGTCAGTGGCGGGAGGATCATTTTCACGCAGAAAAGCCGGCTTTTATTTGTCCGCCAGAGTCACTGACGCTGCCGAGTGAGCTCGCTTCTGTTGCGGTCATTGGATCCGGCCTGGCGCAGGCTGATCGCTTTCCCGAGCAGCTGCAACAACTGAGTACTGGGTTTGCTGATATCACGCCAGATGCGGCGGTGATGGCGCAGCGCCTGTCCTCCGGCTCGCTGGCGTTAGTGTTGCAGCCTGCCCATGCGCTGTCGCCACAATACGTGCAGCAAACGATTGGCTGGAAGAAGCTGTCGGAGCAGCGACGTCATGATTGATTGGCTACAAGTTGTCATCTTGGCGCTGATTCAAGGCGTGACCGAGTTCTTGCCGGTCTCCAGTTCGGCGCATCTATTGTTGCCTTCCGAACTCCTGGGGTGGCCTGATCAAGGTTTGGCCTTCGACATTAGCGTCCACGCGGGTACTTTGTGTGCGGTGGTGTTTTATTTTCGACAGACCCTTTTTGGCTTGGCACGGGCCTTAATGCCCGACAGTGGGCTCGATCGCACAGAATGTTGGGCGCTTATCATCGCCACCTTACCGGTCTTAGCGGCAGGCTTTCTGCTTAAGGAACTGATTGCGGACGAAGCGCGCACGGTCGTGGTGATCACCACTACGACCTTATTATTTGGCGTTTTGTTGGGTTGTGCTGATTGGGTCTCTCGTCGCGGCCATCGTCGTCACACTGCCATACGAACTCGCGACGCTTTACTGATTGGTTGTGCGCAGACGCTCGCGCTGATTCCCGGCACCTCTCGTTCCGGTATTACGATCACGGCGGCGCTGTTTCTGGGCTACCATCCCACAGTCGCTGCTCGCTTCTCTTTTTTGCTCAGTGTTCCCGTGATTGTGGGCGCGGTATTCGCCATGCTGATGAGCGAGCAAATCAGTATGTCAGTCGATACGGGCGCTTATTATGCCATCGCGTTTTTGGTGTCCGGCTGCTTCGCCTATGTCACGATCAGCGGGTTCATGTATTGGGTGAGCAAGATAGGATTGATGCCCTTTGTGGTGTACCGACTTTTATTGGGCTTCATGTTGTGGATTTGGATAGTCGAGGGGCTTTGAGTGACAACACAGATTGACGAATTAATGCGGTTTCTGAGCGGATCCATCACGCCTTTTCATGCGGTTGAGGTGATGGCAAAGATGTTGCAAGCGTCAGAATTTGAACAGCTGGATCAATTTGATGCGGTACGAATGACTCCCGGCAAAGGCTATTTTGTGGTGCATCAAGGCAGCTCCTTAATGGCGTTGCGGGCGGGGCAAGGTAGCGTTGAGGCAGGACTGCGGTTAGTAGGCGCTCATACTGATAGCCCTAATCTGTCTGTTAAACCTAATCCGGTGAAGGGCCGAGATGGCTGTATTCAACTCGGCGTAGACGTCTATGGTGGCGCGTTGTTGAATCCCTGGTTTGATCGAGATTTGGGGATGGCAGGGCGAGTGACTTTGCTGACTGCCGACAACACGTTGCTGACGACGCTTTTTGATACTGCAAGAGCCGTCGCGGTGATCCCCAGCCTTGCTATCCATCTCGATCGAGAGGCCAATAGTCAGCGCAGCATTAATCGTCAGAAAGACGTGGTGCCGTTGGTGATGTTGGGCGAGCACCAGCAGTTCGATTTGAAAGCATGGCTTGCTCAGGAGTTGGTCCGAGCCGACTCCCGATGGCAAGGCGCCAGAGTCATGGACTATGAACTTTCGCTGTATGACACACAGCCACCCAATCAGATTGGTATCGATGGAGACTTCATTGCATCGGCGCGGCTGGACAACTTGTTGAGTTGTTATGCTGGCATGCGCGCTTTAATAGATGCCGACGAGGCACAATGGTCACTGTTTGTCGCCACCGATCATGAGGAAGTGGGTAGCGCCTCGACGGTGGGTGCGCAGGGGCCTATGTTGATGGATGCCCTCGCAGCACTTGCGCCCGATCCAAAGCTGAACCGGATGATGCGCGCGCAATCGTGGATGTTGTCAGTCGACAACGCGCATGCGACGCACCCTAATTACGCCGACCGGCATGATGACCAACACAGCCCCAGACTCGGTGATGGCCCCGTCATTAAAATAAACCGTAATCAACGCTATGCCACAACGGGGGAGGGGGCGGCACGCTTACGTGTTTTGGCGGAGCGCACTGAGATTGAACTGCAGACTTTTGTGATGCGCTCAGACCTAGCCTGTGGCAGCACGATCGGACCGATTACCGCGACAGAAACCGGGATACCGACAACCGATATCGGTATCCCCACGCTCGCTATGCATTCGATAAGGGAGCTGGCCTGTGCCGGCGACATACCGCCATTAGTGGCGCTACTGAATGCGTTTTATCGCAGGGTCGCGTAGGTCATAAGGAGATGACACCATGACAACGACGAGAGTACTGACAGGGATTACCACAACGGGAACGCCTCACCTGGGAAACTATGTAGGCGCCATCCGTCCGGCGATCGCTGCGTCACAACAAATTGATGTCGACGCTTATCTGTTCTTGGCGGATTTTCATGCCCTGATCAAGAACCAAAATCCAGACGAGGTCGCTCAATCCAGCCGAGAAATTGCGGCGACGTGGCTAGCGCTGGGTTTGGATCCCGATCGCAGTTTTTTTTATCGCCAGTCTGATATTCCCGAGATCACTGAGCTCAGTTGGATATTGAGCTGTTCCGCGGCGAAAGGCTTGATGAATCGTGCGCATGCCTATAAGGCATCAGTGCAGGCGAACGAAGCGGCGGGGGAGGATCCCGATTTTGGAACGACAATGGGACTCTTCTCTTATCCAGTTTTGATGGCGGCGGATATCTTGATCTTCAATGCCCATCGCGTGCCTGTGGGGCGAGACCAGATCCAGCACGTCGAGATGGCCCGCGATATTGCTCAACGATTTAATCATCACTACGGCACACTTTTTACGCTGCCCGAAGCAGTCGTCGATGATCACGTTGCGATATTGCAGGGTCTAGATGGTAGAAAGATGAGTAAAAGCTACGGCAACACGATCCCCCTGTTCGGTACGCCCAAACAATTGCAAAAATCGATTAATAAAATCAAAACGAACTTGCTGGAGCCGGGCGAGCCAAAGGACGCCGATGACTCCACCGTTTTTCAGATTTGGTGTGCCTTTGCCGATGAAGCAGAGAGGCAGCAGATGCGACAAGCCTTCGCCGATGGAATCGGCTGGGGAGACGCGAAACGACAGCTATTCGAGCGGCTGAATGACGAACTATCGCCCGCTCGTGACCGTTACGAGCGCTTAATGGCTGATCCGGGGCAGCTCGAGAGCATACTGCAGGCGGGCGCTGCGCGCTTAAGACCGCACAGTAGCGCCCTGATGGAGCGTGTTCGCGATGCCACCGGGTTGCGGCCCTACCGTTAAGGCCGCTCGATGGGCGTTCCTGCCTGACAGCCTGCGCGGTGCTTTAAAGCGCGAAGGTGATGCCCAGTACGGCACTTCTCGGTTCACCCACGAAATACCGATAGCTTCCAAATCCAAAGTCTGCGCGTTCCGCGTAGCCCTCGTCGAGCAGGTTGGTCGCGACCAGCGACACGGCGACGGCTTGGGTGACTTGCCAGGAAGCGCGCAGGTTTAATAAATCGTGCCCCTCGTACTCATGCTGATTGTTGGGGTCTAGCCAGTATTTCGCCAACCATACCCACTCCAGCTCCCCCGTGATGGGAATGTTGTAACTGGCGAGGTCTGCCGTGAGCTGCACTGACCCAAAATGCTTTGGGGCGGTATCAATATCATTGTCGTCGATGCTGCCGCGGGATCCCAGCAATTGGATATCGCTGTTGTAACGATGTCGGGCATAACTGGCATTGCCGCTGACAGCCCAGGTGGGAGAGAGGCGCCAGCTTGCCGCCAGTTCGACGCCGCGATGAGTCGTTTCAGCACCGGATACATTGAAACGATCGCGGTCCTGAAAGATGACGTTCTCTTTGGTGGTCCAATAAACGCTCAGATCATAAGACAGCGTATTGACGGCGCCGCGGATACCGAGCTCAACACTCTCGGCTTCTTCTGAATCGATGTCGGTAACGGTTTGACCCGCTTGCAGCCGATACAGCTCGCTCGTTTGCGGTGCTCTGAACCCACGCGCCACCTGACCATAAACCGTTGTCGTGTCAGTGTGATGACTTAACGATAAATTGCCTGTCCAATCGCTGAAGCTATCCTTCCGATCGGCAGGT
>JABJAS010000324.1 GCA_018666055.1 Halieaceae bacterium
CTGGCACCGCCAATCAGCGCACTGGCCGGCTCCTCGGGCAGATCGCCCTGCACCAGGTGAGGGTCATCGGCGGCAATGTAAGGTGGATTCGCAATAATCAGCGGCCAGGTGCGGCCATTCAGTGCACTGAACCAATCGCTCAATAGCCAGTCCACCTCTAAGCCAAGCGCGATCGCGTTCTCGCGAGCACAATCCAATGCACACGGACTGCTGTCGATACCCGAGACGGCTACTGCTGGGCGCGACGACTTACACGACAGCGCGATCGCCCCGCTACCCGTTCCCATATCCAACACGCTACTGGCCCCAGCGTCGATCTGCTCTATCGCCCATTCCACGAGATGCTCTGTTTCCCGGCGCGGGATCAGGACATGCTGGTTCACCTGCAAACGCACCGTCCAAAAGTCGCAATAACCCAGAAGGTAGGCAAGCGGCTCTCCCGCTCGACGGGCATGGGTTAACTCGTTAAATCGATCTATCGCCGCCTTTGCGACCAATTCATCGCCGTGGGCAAACAGCCAGGCACGATCAACACCCAACACGGTGGCCAGCAGTGTCTCGGCCTCACCACGATGAAGGTGCGCCGACGCAATCAGATCGCGAACGATCATTCATCCGCCAACGCAGCAAGCAGATCCGCTTGATGCTCCTGCCGAAGCGGCACAATGAGGGCATCGAGCGTGCCGCCAACCACGTCATCAAGCCGATACAACGTTAGATTGATCCGGTGATCAGTGATCCGACCCTGAGGAAAATTGTAGGTGCGAATCCGCTCAGAGCGATCACCGGAACCCACGAGGGAGCGCCGCTCAGATGCTTGGGTAGCCTTCTGACTTTCCTGCTGCGCAGACAGCAAACGTGCTTGCAGCAACGACATCGCTCGCGCTCTGTTTTTATGTTGAGAGCGCTCATCCTGACACTCAACAACCACGCCAGACGGAATATGTGTCAAGCGGACCGCCGAGTCTGTGGTATTCACGTGTTGTCCACCCGCGCCCGACGAACGAAACGTATCAACTCGTAAATCTTCTTTGCGAATCTCAACGCTGTCAATTTCTGCTAACTCGGGTAACACCGCGACAGTGCAGGCTGAGGTATGAATGCGACCTTGGGACTCCGTCTCGGGGACCCGCTGCACGCGATGAACGCCAGACTCAAATTTAAGGTTGGCATAAACGTCTGTGCCCACCACGCGCATGATGATTTCTTTATAGCCGCCATGCTCGCCAGATCGCTCTGACAGCACTTCGACCGACCAGCCTTTATCCTCTGCATAGCGGTGATACATACGGAATAAATCACCGGAAAAAATCGCGGCTTCATCACCGCCAGTGCCCGCACGAATTTCCAAGAAAATATTGCTGGCATCACTGGGATCCCTGGGTAGCAGCAGTATCTGCAAGTCGGCCTCAACCGCCTCCAGTGTCTGTTCTGCTTCAGCGATCTCTTCAGTCGCAAGCGCTCTTATTTCCTCGTCTGGATCATCCAGCATCTGGCGAGTCTCACGCATAACCCCCTGCAGTTGAGTGAACTGCTGATATCTCGCAACGACCGTATCGAGATGTGAGAACTCCCGAGACAGATCGCGAAATCGATCTTGATTACCAATGATTTCGGCGTCGCCCAATAATGCTGCCACTTCCTGATGGCGGTCCGTCAAAGTATTTAATTTGGTGAGCAAAGAGGCTTTCACAGTCGCACTGTTACCGCAGATTCACTGCAAAGTTGTCTGTTCGTCGCGCTCATCTTCGGCGTCGGCAAGACCGAGTACGGCGGCCATTTTAGTAACATCATCCGACCCCCCCTCCTTTGCCAGTTGCCTCAATCCCGCCGTGGGGGCATGGATCAGTTTGTTGGTCAGGCCGCGTGCGAGTCTGCTAAGCACTTCCTTCGGGGCACCGCCGTTTTCGAGCATTTTTAAGGCCTTATCGAGCTCTACCTGTTGTATCGCCAGCGCCGCATCCCGATAGGTTTTGACGACATCTGCTGACTGCCGCTCCAAAAGACCTTCCTGCAGCATCTCCATACCCGCGGCCACAATTTCATCGGCCTTACTCGCCTCAGAGGCACGCAAGCGCAAATTCTCTTCAATTACCTCCCGCATATCGTCTACGGTATAAAGGTAAATGTCGGGGACTTCAGTCACCTGTGGCTCGATATCCCGCGGGACTGCTAGGTCGATCATCAACATGGGGCGCCATTTCCGCGCTTTGATGGCACCTTCAACAGCCCCTTTACCCAGAATCGGCAACTGACTCCCCGTCGAGCTGATGACAATGTCGGCATCCGATAGACGCTCAGTCACATCCGCCAGCAATATGGCCTCGGCATCGAACTGTGAAGCGAGTAGCTCAGCTCTTTCTAGCGTCCGATTAGCAATGATTAATTTGCCCAAACCCGCGTCGCGTAGGTGCCGAGCTACCAACTC
>JABJAS010000325.1 GCA_018666055.1 Halieaceae bacterium
ACTCGTCTCATGACTGAGCGCGAGCAAAGCGCCAGCTACCTGTTCGGCTGAAATGCTGGCATATCGGGCCCAAGGACCGCGGGTGATGAGTGCGATGGCCGGTGACAAACCCTGTAGGAGCTGCTCTATCAATCGCCGCGACTGGCGCTTACCCAGTAACAGTCCGGGTCGCACAATATCAAGGCGGTCGAATCCTACAGTCGTTAATTCGATTTCAACAGCACCCTTAATGCGTGAATAAAAAGCGCGGCTCTCTATGTCGGCACCAACAGCGGTCACTACGAGAAAATGCCTAACCCCGGACTGTTTAGCCGCGCGAGCGAACGCCATCACTGCGTCGAAATCTACCGCTTTGAACGCGGATTTAGAACCCGCGTCTGCCATAGTCGTGCCAAGGGTGCAGATTGCGATATCCGACGAGGGCAAGGTGGGCATTGCGGCAAAATCGACCACTAACTCGTTCTCAACATCACCGGTAATACGGCGGCCCACCGTCGTGATGGGAATCTGCCGACTTTTTGCAAGTTCAAGCAGCGATCGGCCAACAAGCCCGGTGCCGCCAGCTAACAGTAGTGTCATAACAGAAGCTCCTCTGCTTCGCCGATTTGCTAGGTTGCTATGAGCTTAAAGGCGCCAATAGACTAACACTGCGCCGCCGACTCGGGCTCACCATCCAAAACGTGCGGGTAGTAGGACCCTGCCTAGAGCGGCTGCAGGCTCCGACTCGAAAATACGAGCCACTCCGCGCCCTCGGGGCCGGCTGTCAATGAATAGGATTGATCAGGGCTGACGCAGTAAAACTCGCCCTCGCCGACGGTAGCTTCACCCACAATCTCCATGCTGCCCGAGCGCACATACCAGACAGCATCGAAGGGAACCAATACATCCGATGAATGCGCATCACTGGCTAATGCCATGCGAAAGATCAGTGGGCCCTCATCAGGCATCGCATCCCAATCAGGGCATGACTCCCCTGGCGTCACCAGAGGCATTTGGTCGATGCAGCGACGTCCCGACGGCGCCTGAAATCGAGCCAATCGTTCGGTTAATTCAGCCGGCACGTCATAAAGATCTGCCCAATTGAGCCCGATATCGCCACCGAGACTGAACAAGTGGAACTGAACGCCTTCGGCGCCCGCCTCCTCTGGCCCGTAAGTATGACCCGCTTTAACCCATCTAATATCGCCGGGGCGAAACGCACCTTCGTCACCAATCCGCATTTCGCCTGTTGTCACGACATAGATCGTGTCATAGGGATGCCAATGCTGATCTGCGTAAAAGTGCGCTGGGAACTTCGCTTCAATGAGAAAAGGCCCATCGTTTTTCAAGACGCGTGTGGGCGTGGTCGGACGACCATGGGGATCATGAAACGTTTCCCACTCTAGGTCATCGGGACGAATATGTTGTGGCTGACTCATGGCAATCTGTCTCAGCGAAGTGGCACTTGCGGATCGTTTGTCTCTGTTAGATGAAACTCAGCTCCACTCATATTATCGTTCGCAACGGCACGTTGCCTAACGGCTCTAGGTCGCTCACACCGGGCGTGCCGCTCCGAGTGCCCCAGCGCAGTCATCAACCCGTTAAGCCGCATCGTGGGCTTGCGCCATGGCACGTTGCGATTGTCCATAATAATCATTGAGATAGGCCAGCAGCGTGTCGCCAACGATCTCTATCAGTAATCCGTCTGGATCTTGAAAGTACCCCTGCGGATCTCCCGCCGCGCCCAAAAGGCGCTGATAGCCCAATGCCTCGAGCGACCGACACACCTCAGCCGAATCAGGACTATGAAGACACACATGATGCTGCACGATCGCCTGTGCCGTCACCCAAGGGGTATCCGGAACCGCTTCAATTAACTCAAAATTAGCCACGCCATTACTCGCATGGGCAATACGCAGGTTCAGCAAAACGGCCTTGCCAGATACGGTTAAAGGCCACTCTTCTCGGCTGTCGTCTATCCACGACAAATGCAACGACGCACTGAGGCGTGCCTGCGCCGCCGCCATATCTCGGCAGACTAAACCCGTATGAACCATCGCTAACCCCGCTAAGGGATTCACTATTGATACCACTGCTCATTACCCCGCCGCTTCACCGCGAGCATCTCAAAAAGTCAGGTCACTCTAGCATCGTGTCGCAGCAATCAGTACCTCGCAACAAG
>JABJAS010000326.1 GCA_018666055.1 Halieaceae bacterium
CGGACGCAATGGGATAACGGCCAAGGTATTGGCTGTCCATAATGAGGTAGGCGGGCAGATTGTGGTAACCGTAGGTGGCCGGATCAAAACTTTGAAACGCACCGGCGAGTGCAGAGTAATTATTAGCTTCGTTGCAGAATCGTTTGCCTTGACGATTCACCATCAGGCTGTGTGGCAAGGTTCGTTCGATGAGCACCGGTAGCGATCGTTGCGCCTCTTTTTGCGGAGCACCATTTTCCGGCCATTGCGACCCGGTCATCGATAAGGTGGGGATCCACCAGGCACTGGTCATATTGCCTAATCCGGCTCCTGCACTCAGCGCCATCTTGAGACCATCACCGGTGTTAGTCGGCGGTGATGCGGGGGCCGTTAGCGGGCCGCGCAAAAAGGTGGTTTTCAACGCTTCATCCCATTCAAAACCGCCGGTCGCTAAAACGACTCCCCGCTCGGCATTGATGGTTTGGTCGACGCCATCCTGCGTCACTTTGACACCGGTGACACGACCCTCTGTATTGATTAACTCTCTGGCGCTGGTTTCAAGCAGCAGCTCAATGTCGCGATTCAGGCAAGCCTTCAGCAGGCGTCCGATTAACGCCTGACCCCAACCCCGCAGATCCCCGTCAATACGACGCTGCATTTCTTCGGGTTCGATGATCCCGGTGCCGCCGCCCAAGGGCGTTTCGAGGAGCATCATGCGCACTATATCGCCACCGTTGTATATTTTGTCAGCCCACTCGCCCAGCGTGCTGTAATCAAACAGGGCGTTATCGAGGGCTCGTCCGCCTCCGGGTATTGCGCCGGGGCGGTCAAGGTAATAGTCGGGATAGCCCTCCAAGATGTGTAACTCAAGGGCGTCCTGTTCACTTAAGAATTGAAGCGCGTTGCTGCCTTGATCGACAAAGGCTTCTAGCGTATCAGTGCTCATTTCGCCATGGTCCAAAGACCTAAAGTAAGCCAGTGCATCTTCACGATTGTCGGCAATGCCCTTGGCTTTCATCTGCGGATTATCTGGCACCCAAACAATGCCCCCTGAAATGGCTGCCGTGCCACCGAGCCGCGCCCCTTTTTCGATGACGGTGACTTTTGCGCCGCACTCATGAGCCGTCAAGGCCGCGGTTAAGCCCGCCGCGCCGGCTCCGATGATCAGCACATCTGTGTTGAGAGGGTCTGTCATGATGTCAGCGTGCTCCTGCTACGAATAAATAGTGCTAGGGGGGTGGATCCGTTGGAATGGTATATTTTTTTCTTATGTCGTTGTAAAAAGATGTGGATATTTTCTGCATTTTTAGTCACCTCGAGAGATGCTCCTCGACTGTTATTGATTCAGTTCGCCTGAGGGGTTCAGCATGATGCAGGCGGCGATGCGAGGGGGCCTGACAATAAGGTCGGATGCTCCGCGGTCGATTCCCGGCTGCAGCGTTGGCGCGCTCGCGCCACGTAGCTTTAATTCTTGCGACATAAATCCGGGTTACGCGATGCTGCTGAGAGCAAACTTGTCACCAAATGCTAAGACTGCCTAGTCTCAGTGGCGATAACATTGCGCCCGTATTTTTTGTGAGCAAAGGACTGCTTACGGGGTGACGCAAGGGACTGTCACGACATTTTGGAAAACCGGAACGCATGCCGTACCTGTTCGCTTTACGCCGCCATGCAGCCAGAACGTACTTTGTGACGGGTATGCTGGCTATTGGTCTTGGCACCTTCGTTGAGCCCGCTTACGCCCAGCTCAGCACTGGGTGCATCGGAATAGACGGAGAGAGTGACACAGGTAAAAACGCCTTCTATCAGATGCAGATCAATAACGCCAGCTACGTCTGGAACTCCGGTGAAACGATTCGAGCCACGTGGACCAATCCAACCACCGACCCAACCACAGCCTATCTAGAGGCCGGTGCATCTGCCGCGTCTGGCGTGGCAGCCAGTGTTGCTCAAACGACTTCGGCTGAGTTAACCGGAGTAGGTGCCACTGTGCTATCGCTCACACTGAGCGCAGGCAGAACCTACGTAAGGACTCGCCTTGCGGAGGGTAATGGCGACTACGCTATCGAGTGCGGACTCCTCCAAACCATTACATTTAATCAACCCGCAGACCAGACCCTCGGCAGCGATGCGAATCTGACAGCCAC
>JABJAS010000041.1 GCA_018666055.1 Halieaceae bacterium
GATTATGGATTCAAGTCAGTTTCGACAAGCTCTGGGGTCGTTTGCCACGGGAATTTGTCTGGTCACCGTCAGAGATGACACGCTGGGACCTCTGGCGATGACCGTCAACTCATTCTCGTCGGTATCGCTAGAGCCGGCCTTGGTCCTCTGGAGTATTCAGAATTCCTCTGATCATTTGCAGGTTTATACGGAGAGTCCCCGTTTTGGCATCAGTATCTTGACGGCGGAACAGGCCGCGTTATCGACTCATTACGCCCAGCGTGGGGGGCACTCTGCACTGGAAGAGCACTTCGTAGAGGGGCCGTCTGGTGAGCCGCAGTTGATTGGTGCGCACGTTCATTTCACCTGTGCGACACACGCTGTTTATCCGGGCGGTGATCATCAGATTATTCTTGGAGAGGTGCTGGATATGGCGATGCAAGATGCCTCGCCCCTCGTCTTCTACGGAGGCGGTTATAGAGGCCTCAGTTGAGGCGGCTACATCCCGTTCATAAAGCGGCTGTGATCAATTTTCGAGTCTTCTCGGATGGGCTTGAGCGCGTCGGCATAGGCCAGCAGTAGGGTGGCTGCATGGTGCGCTCTTGCACCAAATTCAGCCTGAAGGTCCGCGTCATTTTGCGTCGCATCATCGTTGCAGATGTCCTTGACTGATCGAGCGATCAAGTGCTCAGGAAGCCAGCATACCCGATTGTTTTTGTAGCTACTCATTCTCAATTCAGCGATCACATAGGCTCCCCCTTCACCGGCAGACACCGCACAGGCGAGAGCCGGTTTATGTGCCAGTTCTGGCATGCCAACGCACAGAAAGAAATTTTTGATGGCGGCGGGGGCCATGCCATGCCACTCCGGCGCGACGATGATTACCCCGTCGCTCTCCGTGAGCTCCGCACTTAAGGCCTTCAATTGTTGCCATTGCGGCCCGTCATTCCAGATGTCCTCATCCCATAAGGGGAGGGGGGTTCTGCCTAAGTCGCGGATCCAAGTGCGAGCGCCAAACTCGGTTTCAAGGAGTGTCGACAGGAAGCGACCTACTTTTGCGCTTTGGGATGCTTTGCGATGACTCCCGATGATGATGCCAATGTTCATGGCGTAGCGACCTAAGCGCCCAACTCGGCAGAAAACAGCGCCAGCGTTCGTGCCTTAGCCTCAGTGGCAGCGGTTGCGTCATAGGCGTCGCGCTGGTCACAATTAAAGCCGTGGTCTGCGGCATAAATGTGAATCGGTAAGTCAGGTTTTTGTTCCTGGAAGGCCGTCACTGATGCCATTGGAATATGCGCGTCGAGTTCACCGAAGTGGAGAATGGTAGGGCAGGAGGGCGACAGGGCGGCGTTATCGGGAATGCCACCACCGTAATAAGCTGACGCAGCGGATACGTTGTCCAGTTGGCAGCTCGATAGCCAGGTGAGCAGTCCGCCGAAGCAGTATCCGACGACACCCACTTTGCCATGGTGCGACGCGTGGCCGATAGTGGCTTGTAAGTCAGTGAGGGTTTGCGCCATGTCCAACTGCTGAAAGGCGAGTTCGATTCCCTTGGTCATGCCAGCTTCTGAATAGTCCAGCTGCACATCGTGTTCAAGGCGGTCAAAGATGGCGGGTGCGATGGCATAAAAGCCTTCAGCTGCATAGTCATCCACCACTGAGCGGATGTGCGAGTTGACACCAAAAACCTCTTGAATCACCACGACAGCGCCTTTGGCGTCGCCGCTGGGTATTGCTTCATAGGCGCCCAGCTCAAATCCGTCGGTACACTTGATCTTGGTTAAAGCCATGGTGACTCTCCTGTGAAATGGCACGCGTAATGGCGTAACAAGCCATTGTGAACAAACTGAGCCGAATGTGAAACACTGTTTCTGCGAATCGGCTGGTTCCTTGTGGCTTGTCATCAGTGCTAGCCTGACGAGGTCTTATGTTCATCGACGCGGTGGGGGATGAGACTCTCGCTGCTCCGCTAAACCTCCACGGCTAAACCTCCACTGCTAAATGGAGGCTGCTTCACCCGCGTCCCAATAACTGAGGATTCAACCAGATGCATCGCTTTACATCCTTAATATCTGTGCCGGACTTGGTCGCGAGGCAGTCAGATGAGAACCTGGTCACGCTTGATGCATCTTGGTATCTCCCCAGCGATGGGCGTAATCCCGGAGCTGAGTACCTCACCCGTCACATCCCGGGCGCACATTTTTTTGATATTGATACTGTTTCAGACCAGACGAACCCGTGCCCCCATATGTTGCCCGCTGGGTCGATGTTTGCGGAGCAGATGCGAACATTGGGTATTGGCGCCGATACGGACGTGGTGATCTATGACGCCAAGGGTTTGTTTTCTGCACCCAGAGCGTGGTGGATGTTTCGTGTCTTTGGCCACCGGTCGGTCAAAGTCTTGAATGGCGGGTTACCAGCCTGGCTTGCCGCAGGGCGGTCGACAACAGCCGCAAAAAGCCCAGTTGCGGTGCCTGCCAATCCCTTCTCAGCGCAGTATTGCCCGGAGTGGGTGGCTGACAAGAATGATGTGGCGATGCATCTAGCCCAAGATTCTGCGAGGGTCGTGGACGCTCGCTCGGCGTCACGGTTTGCGGGTGCGGAGGCCGAACCTAGGCCTGGGGTCCGACCGGGCCATATGCCCGGTGCTCGTAACCTTCATTACGCCAAAATGACGACGGGTGAGCCAGCCGTATTGGCGCCTGAAGGGGACCTGAGGGCGCTCTTTGATGCGGTGGGTATCGACCACTCAACGCCGGTAGTCACCACCTGTGGATCGGGTATTTCCGCGTGTTTGCTGGCGCTGGCGTTGACTGAGGTGCACCCGCGGCCCGTTGCGGTTTACGACGGGTCATGGGCGGAATGGGGCGCAGATCCCAATTGTCGGGTAGAGAGGGCGTGATCGTTGCCTCAGGGTCTGCTATCTTCACGCGCGACAGTAATGACTGACACGCTATGACGCATCTGTACTTAATCGGAAACTGGAAAATGAACGGCAGCCGCGAGGCGATCGCTGAGTTTGCTGAGCAGTGGGTTGTTCCGGTGTCAGACGCCCTTCAGGTCGCCGTTGCCGTGCCGCATCCCTACCTGCAGCTCTTGGCTGAGTCGCTCCCCCAATTGGCTCTGGCGGCGCAGGATTGTGCACCAGAGGAGAAAGGTGCACACACGGGCCAGGTGTCGGCCGGCATGCTGGTCGATTGTGGCTGTCAGTTCGTCATTATCGGACATTCTGAACGCCGATCAGATCAAGGGGAGACCGATGCGCTCATTGCGGAGAAAGTACATGCCGCGCAGCGGGTGGGCCTAAGGGTTGTGCTGTGTGTGGGGGAGAGTCACGCCGTCCGTGAGGCGGGAAACCACAAAACGATGGTGTCGAATCAGCTCCAAGCCACGCTCGCTGGGGTGGATGCATCGCGTCTATTAGTAGCTTATGAGCCGATCTGGGCGATTGGCACCGGTCTGACCGCGTCGCCCGCACAGGTCGAGGAAATGCATGCCGTGATCAAGGGCGAGCTCGCATCGCACTTTGGCAACGAGGCAGCGGTGCCGGTTTTATACGGTGGTAGCGTGACGGCTGACAACGCTCGATCGCTGTTTTCCTGTGCCGGCGTCGACGGCGCATTAGTGGGCGGTGCTTCCCTCAGTGCCGCATCGTTTTCAGAAATCACTCAGGCCGGTTTGGCCCAATTACAGGCTTGATATGAGCGTTGATCCCAACACCCCCGTCCTACTCGGCGCCGGGCAGGCGACAGAGCATTTAGATGATCAATTTGTAGGCTTGACGCCGCAGCAACTGGGGGCCAGAGCCTGTCAGGCCGCACTGGCGGATACGGGGGCTCAAGAGACGCTCGCGACACTGGTAGACCGATTGGCCTGTGTCAGATTGTTCGTGGACTCCGTGCCGGAGGCGATGGCCTCAGTGATTGCTCCGTTTGGACGCAGCACGAGCCCGCCACTGTCGATTATTCAGCAGCTGGGTTTGCCCAATGCGTCTGCCATTTACTCTCGCTCCTGCGGTGATGAGCCACAGAGGCTGGTCTATGAGTTGGGTGGCGCGATCAGAGACGGTGAGATTCGGGCAGCGGTCATTTGCGGCACTGAGGCGATTGCGACGTCACGCCATTTACAACGCATGGGTCAGACGGTGAATTGGGATGAAGACCCTGTGGGCGACACTGATGATCGAGGAGCGGTGATGGACCTGCTTTTTGACACTGAATTGAATCGTCACGGTGCCTTCGCGCCGGTCGATATTTATCCACTGCAGGAACAGGCTCGACGCGGTGAGTTGGGTCTGGATAAGTCGGCCTACCGGGAGCAGTTAGCGGGGTTAATGTCTCGTTTTGCTGAGGTTGCCGCGCGTAATCCTTATGCCATGTTTGAGGCGCCGGCTACGCTCGAGGCGATTCGTGACGAGTCGCAAAAAAATCGGATGATCAGCGATCCGCACCTTAAGTCGATGGTGGCCAAGGATGGAGTTAATCAAGCCGCTGCGCTGGTAATGACCCGTTACGAAACAGCAGAGTCGCTGGGTGTGGCGGACAGAGCTATTTTTCTCCATGGTCACGCCACAGGTTCGGAGCCAGCGGTACTCAATCGTCCATCTCTCGCGCAGGCCGAGTCGATGACAGCGGCTTATCATGGGGCGTTGCTCAATGCTGGCATTAAAGCGGAGCAGCTGGGTGCGATGGATTTATACTCCTGTTTTCCGATTGCGGTATGGTGTGCGATGGATGCTCTGGGCGTCTCGCTGGATGATCCTCGTCCCTTAACGTTGACCGGTGGCCTGTCCTTTTTTGGCGGTCCCGGTAATAATTATTCGACCCATGGCATCGCCGAAATGGTGCATTGGTTGCGAGCGAGGTCCGAGCCTAGTTATGGGCTGGTTGGGGCGAATGGTGGGTACCTCTCGAAGCATGCCGTGGGTGTTTACGCCAATGTGAGTGGCGCTTTTCCGGAGCGGGTTAAGGAGCCTGATCTCCCAACGCTCGTCGATACCATTGAAAAGCCGACGGGTCCCGGGAGAATAGAAAGCTACACGGTTCAGCAAAAGGGTGGCAGCACCCGCGCCATCGTGGTGGGCCGGCAGTTGTCTGATGACCGTCGTTGGGTTGGTATCGCTGACCCTACAGATGATGCTTTGCTGAGTTGGTTCCGGGATGGAGACCCAATAGGGGCCCATGTCACTGTCAGTGCTGAAGAGCACAATATCGTCCGTCGATTGGCGGATGCCTAAAACTAAAATCATATTGTTAGAGGAGTGAAGTAATGGATGTAAATGGGAAAGTGGCTGTCGTAACCGGAGGTGCCTCAGGTATTGGTCAAGCGGTGGCACGGCGCATTGCCGGTGCGGGCGGTAAAGTGGTGATCTTTGATCTGAATGAGGAAGCCGGCAACGCGATGGTCGCTGAATTGGGCGCGGATCATTGTGTTTTCGCGAACGTTAACGTGGTGGATGAGGCCTCGGTCAAAAGTGGGATTGAGGCCGCGGTCGCGGGTTTCGGCGCCATTCACGTCTGCGTCAACTGCGCGGGCATTGGTAACGCTGCTAAGACCTTAGGAAAAGATGGCCCGTTCCCCCTCGATTTATGGAACAAGGTCATCTCCATCAATTTGACAGGCAGCTTCAATGTGTTGCGCCTCTGTGCCGAAGTCATGGCTAAGAATGACCCTGTGACGGACGATGGTGGGCGTGGGGTGATTATTAATACGGCCTCGATTGCTGCTTATGAGGGGCAAATGGGCCAAGCCGCTTATAGTGCGAGCAAAGGCGGCATCGTCGGCATGACGTTGCCCATTGCGCGAGACCTTTCCTCATTGGGTATCCGCGTGAACACCATCGTTCCGGGCTTAATTAACACGCCGCTGTTTAATGGCTTGACCCCCGAGTTTGTCGAGTCGCTGTCTCAGTCTGTGCTGTATCCAAAGCGACTGGGCCGACCGGAGGAGATCGCTCAGCTAGCGGCGGCGATTATCGATAACGATTACATCAACGGTGAATGCATTCGAATGGATGGCGGGATCCGGATGCAGCCACGTTAAAGGAGAGCAACCATGACTGAAGAAGCAACCGTATTGACCGACGCGGCAGACGGCGTCCTTGTGATTACCATTAATCGACCTGCAGCCAAAAACGCAGTGAATCGATCGGTCTCTGAGGGTATTGCCGCCGCGCTGGACAAGCTAGATGCCGACGACGCACTGCGGGTCGGGGTGCTCACGGGTGCCGGTGGCACTTTTTGCGCTGGCATGGATCTAAAGGCTTTTGTGTCTGGGGAGTTTCCGCAGATTGAGGGTCGTGGGTTCGGTGGCATGACTGAGCGGTCAGCGGACAAGCCGTTGATCGCTGCAGTGGAGGGCTACGCGTTGGCCGGCGGCTGCGAGTTGGCGATTGCCTGTGATTTAATCGTTGCCGCAGAATCAGCTAAGTTTGGCATTCCTGAGGTGAAGCGAGGCTTGGTGGCAGCGGCAGGAGGGCTGGTCCGTTTACCGTCACAAATTCCTTACCGTGTCGCAATGGAGTTGGCTTTGACAGGCGAGTTTATGGACGCCGAGCGCGCGATGGCGATGGGCTTGATCAATCACATCACGCCGCAAGGCGATGCGTTAGCAACCGCAAAGGCGTTGGCCCAGCGGATTGCCGAGAACGGCCCCATGGCGGTCAAAGTCAGCAAGGCGATCATTAAGGCGTCGCGCGACTGGAGTGATGATGAGGCGTTCGCTAAGCAAAACGACTTTACCCAACCGGTTTTCAGCAGTGAAGATGCGATCGAGGGTGCGACTGCCTTCGCCGAAAAGCGAAAGCCTGAATGGAAAGGTCGTTAAGGGCTAAGCGCTCGAGGTGGCGATTGCTTAACGTCATGCAGATAAGGTGTAGGAGGACGGCGTGAACGATGATTTGAGTGTGATTCGCAAGCTATTGTCGCAGGATTTAATGCAAGTCTACGTGCGCTTGTTATTGTTGCTAGCGATCGTTTGGTTTTGTGTTGAGACGTTTGCACCTTTTCTGCCACTGCTGCTGTGGTCGGTGATTCTTGCGGTGTCGCTTTATCCGCTGAACGCATGGCTGGCCGGTCATTTGCATTTGAGTGAGGGTAAGGCGGCTATCGTTTTTGTAATGTGCGGCTTTCTCATCATCGGTGTCCCGTTAGTGACATTAGGGATTTCCCTCGCGGACCATGCAGATGAGTGGACGTTACTGCTAAGCGATCAGCAGTTTACGGTGCCAGTAGCGGACCCGGCTGTGGCCGAGTGGCCGGTGATCGGTCCCGCCTTGTTTGAGATCTGGGATCGGGCTCATGAAGACCTTGTTTCTGCGGTAAAGCAGATGCAGCCGCAGCTCATGGCAGGTGGCAAGGTGGTGTTCGGTGCCGTTGCCAATACGGTACTGACACTGCTGCTGTTTCTGGTGGCGTTAGTGCTTGCCGGTTTTATGATGGGTAACGCGAGCCAAGGTGAGCAGCAGATGCGTCGTGTGTTGGGGACGATTGCCGACCACGAGCGTGGTGAGGAGCTTCACGCGTTGGTAGTTGCGACGGTGCGCTCAGTGTCGAACGGTGTGGTGGGCGTGGCGTTCCTGCAGGCTTTAGCCTTGGGGATTGGGTTTTTAGTCTTAGAGATTCCTGGAGCGAGTGTGCTCGCATTTGCGGTTCTGCTGATAGGCGTGGTGCAATTGCCGGGGTCTCTTGTGGTGATCCCGGTGATCGCGTGGCTATGGTTGGCAGGCGACGGGTCGTTAGCCAGCAATGTGGTGGGTAGTGTTTATTTATTCTTGGCGGGCATGGCGGATAATGTGTTGAAGCCTATCCTGCTCGGCCGCGGGGTCGAGACGCCGATGCCGATTGTATTGGTTGGGGCGTTAGGGGGGCTGGCGGCCGAGGGTTTAATTGGCCTTTTCGTCGGCGCTGTCATGTTGTCGGTGGGTTATAAGCTTCTGATGGCATGGGTCGAGCACAGTGTGGCGGAGCACGAGGCGCGCTAAGCACGCGGTGCGGAGTGCCTTGGTCATGATCGAGGGAAGCGGCGTGGATGCCCGCCGAGGCTGGCTGGTCTGACTGATAAGGTGCAGCGTATCAATAGCCTTATGACCTTGTTTCTCTCGATGGCTACCAAGTTATGAAGACGCTTTTGCTAGGCACATTAGCCTATGGCCTCGTGGCGGGGGTTCTCCTGTCCTGCTCGGCTCAGGACCATTCCGCTGTGTCAGACGGTGCGGGGTCGGACCCTATGATACGCACTACGAGTGGCACAGTGTCTGCTGTGATGGGGCCCGAGGGCTCCCACGTGTTCCGAGATATCCCATTTGCATTGCCGCCTAACGGTGATCGACGCTGGCAAGCGCCGGTCGAGTTTGAGCGCGCCGATGCCGTGGTTGAGCCATTCGCCGAGCCGGTGATGTGTCCTCAGCCACAGAGTCAGGCTTCAGGTCAGAAGGAGGGCGAGGACGATTATCTCGGGAGCGAGGACTGTCTGTACCTCGATATCTATGCGCCCGATGGTCAAAAAGAGTCAGCCCGCTGGCCCGTCATGGTCTGGGTGCACGGTGGTAGCAACCTGACGGGGCATAAGGGCACTTATGACTTCGCCCGGCTGGCCGCGAGGCAGCAGGTTGTGGTGGTGGTCATCAACTACCGACTCGGTCCGCTGGGATGGTTCAGTCATCCGGCACTCAACGGACGACAGCTCGATGCCCCCGCCCTCGCCAATTTTGGCACGCTCGATATGATTGAGGCGTTGCGCTGGACGCAGCGCAAC
Organism: Halieaceae bacterium; assembly: GCA_018666055.1. Taxonomy (GTDB): domain Bacteria; phylum Pseudomonadota; class Gammaproteobacteria; order Pseudomonadales; family Halieaceae; genus Luminiphilus. The sequence continues at coordinate 8,734 of JABJAS010000041.1, forward strand.
ATCACTGGCTTTGGCGGAGATGCAGACAATGTAACGCTATTCGGCGAGAGTGCCGGAGGGCGCAACGTATTCAGCTTATTGGCCTCCCCGATGGCTGATGGGTTGTTCCACCGTGCGATTGCCCAGTCTGGGCACGTGCGGAGTGTCACGCGTTCGCAGGC